>PKTQ01000082.1 GCA_002869085.1 Hyphomicrobiales bacterium
CGCCGGTTTTTTCCCGCCAAAGCCTTGCCGCCATCGATATCCCCGTTCTGGTTCTGGGGTCGGGCCGCGCCGATATGCTGGATCAGAGCCTGGAATCCCTGGCCCTCGCCGCCGCCATGCCGCCAAAGCTCGTTCGCCATCTTGAACTGGACGATGCCGGGCATTTCGATTTCATGGGCGTCTGCAAGCCTGAAGGCTATGCGATTCTGAAGAAGAACCTGCCCGGCGACGAGATTGTGTGTGTGAAAGGCGGCGACGAACGAGAAGCGCAGCATCGCCGGATCATTGCTGAGATATTGTCATTCCTTGAGGAGTAACCAGCGTTGAAAGGGTTGTTTCTCGATGGTCTAGCCGGATTACAGTCAACTTGATCATGGCAAAAGAAATCTCAGGCAATTTGGCGGATCCCGCCACAATGCACGGGATCGCAAAACCTTAAGAATATGACCCGTTGCGGACATTTGTCATGCTTCTGCAAAAGCAAACATTGGACGAAAATCTGTTGTTGGTCGTTAAATTGACCTTCTTAACCAACTACAATATAGCAGTCACTAGCCTAACTTTTTTAGCAGAACAAATATTTTTATATGACATCGAAAATAACACCCAAAATGCTGCAGCAACTGCGTGAAACCATTGCTTCAGTAATCTCCAATGCTAAAGCCTATGATGTCCCCGGTCTATGCAGAAGACTTGGGCTGGCGGATGGCACAGAAGAAGAGGCGTTCAAAAGCAAATTCAGATACGCTCATAAACGCGTTGTTGAGCTCAATGTGGAGGCCGCAATCAAGTGTGCGAGAGAACTTGCAACCGAGGATGATGACTATTCCCTTGTTGAGCTGCTGGCCAAAGTCGACGAGCTATCAGATCCTGTCATCACCACAATTACGCGGCGGCGTTTGATGGGTCTTTTCAAGAATAAGCCGCTGGCAACTGAAATTAAAGAAATCGAATTCATCCGCGCTATATGGCCGATTGCGCAAATGCCAGCACCCATTCAGGGTGGAGGATATACACTTGAGGACGACATATACCGGCACACAATCGAAAACGATGATCTGAGCCAAGATGAACTGTTGGAACACCTTGGATTACTCACCTGTTCCAGAGCGCAGCTATCCAAGTTTCTGGAGGCAGTGACATCACCAGAGTTTCAAGAAGAGGAAGTGCAATCTCAATTTGCTAGTAAAATCAATGAACTTCTTCTCAAAGATGGTTATACCTTACAGCAGATAGGAGTAATTTCCGGTAGTCCACATTACAAAGTTCAAAAATGCTCATCAGGCGCTCCGGCCGATCAGGAAATTACAAAGTCACTCGCTGCATTTGAACCGGATCAGATTCAGCCGAGGTGGGAGGCAGCTCTTACCAGCCGATCAACCGATCCGGAACGTGCAATCACACTGGCACGCACATTGTTGGAAGATGTTTGTAAATGGATATTGCATGAGGCCGGTGAGATGTGGGCAGAACATGACGATCTGCCTGCCCTCTACAAAAAACTTGCAAAGGTTCTCAAACTGGCACCGGACGATCACACTGAACAGATCTTCAAGCAGATATTGGGAAGTTGCCAATCTATCGTTGAGTCACTGGGTTCACTACGCAACAAATTAGGGGATGCTCATAGTATCGGTCCCAAGCGAGTCAAGCCACATGCTCGACATGCCGAACTTGCAGTCAATCTAGCCGGCGCGATGGCTACTTTTTTGATCTCAACATGGAATGAGCGCCAGAAAAAAATGTGATATGACCGGTTGGCATTTGGTACCCATCTATTGACCGGAAAAGGCCAAACGTCCGCTTTCATGCAGCCGGAGGAAGGTATATTGATTGACCCGAAGTCCGCTATGGGCCGTTAGTTGAGCTGGTTATGATGACCACTCCTGGCACATCTCGGACAAACCTGAGCGCCTCGGCAATGGATCAATACACATCCTGAACGGACTTCACTCACCTCCGCCCGCCAGTTGCCATAATTGAGAGCACAGCTCTAATCCGCTTGCCCGATCAGCCGGCCTTCGCGGTCGCAAATGAGCACCTCGACCGCGATGTCGGCGCCGCGCAGTTTTGTGAGCGCCGCCTCCCGCGCCAATTCGGCGATGCGCCCGGCAAGGGGGATGTTCGCGGCCTCGGCGAGCTGCCACACCTCAAGCGCCGTATGGGCGCGGCGCGCCCGCGCGATCAGCGCATCGGAGCCGCCCGCTTGCCTGACCTGTTCGGCCAGAAACTCAAAATCCACCCGGCAGCGTTTGGAATGCAGGTCCATATGGCTGGCGGCGAGCTTGCTGATCTTGGCAAAGCCGCCCGCGAGGGTCAGGCGCGGCACCGGATGGGCGCGGACATATTTCAGCACCCCGCCGACGAAATCCCCCATTTCAATCAGCGCCC
>PKTQ01000039.1 GCA_002869085.1 Hyphomicrobiales bacterium
CCGTCCATCGGCTATCTGGCCGGACGCACCATCGGCGATCTGGTGGACTGCGAACAGCGCGCCACCGTCGAAGCGCTGATCCGCAATGGCCGCCCGGCCCGGGTCATGCATCTGCCCAAGCTCGACGAGCACGCCCTCGGCCAGCTTTTCATGCATTACATGCTGGAAACCATCATTGCCGGCCATCTGCTCGGGGTTGATCCGTTTGACCAGCCGGCGGTTGAGGAAGGCAAGGTGCTGGCGCGCGAATATCTGGCGCAAATGGTGTAAACTCGGCGCCCGGACGTTCACCGATTCGTGCTTCCAGCGCGCCTGCATCGGCCGTGCGCTCCGGCTGAAACATGCATCCCGCGTCCAGGAGAACAGTTTGATCATCAGGCGACTGCCGGAAGGCACCATCAACCGCATCGCGGCCGGCGAGGTCATCGAGCGCCCGGCCAGCGTGGTCAAGGAGCTGGTTGAAAACGCCGTCGACGCCGGCGCCGGCGAGATTGAAGTGCAGGTGGCGGCGGGCGGGCGCGAGCTGATCCGGGTCCAGGATGACGGGCGCGGCATGAGCGGGCCGGAGCTGCAACTGGCCATTGAGCGCCACGCCACCTCGAAGCTGCCCGGGGACGATCTCGATCATATCACCAGCATGGGCTTTCGCGGCGAGGCTCTGCCCAGCATCGGCGCGGTGGCGCGCCTCAGCCTGGTCTCGCGCCCCGAAGGGCAGGACGAGGCCCTGGAAATCCGGGTCGAGGGCGGCCATGTCCAGCCCCTGCGCCCGGCGGCCTTGCGCGCCGGCACCCGGGTCGAGGTGCGGGATCTGTTTTTCCGCACCCCGGCGCGGCTCAAATTCCTGAAAAGCGAACGGGCCGAAACCATGGCCATCTCCGACACGGTCCGGCGCCTGGCCATGGCCTTTCCGCAGATCGGCTTTCGCCTCGCCACCGGCTCGGGCCGCGATCTGGTGCTGCCCGCCGGGCGCGGCGAGGGGGCCGGCGATGCCCTCACCCGCCTCGGCGCGGTGATGGGCCGGGACTTTGCCGATAATGCCATCCCCATCGAGGCGGTGGGCGGCGAGATGCGCCTCAGCGGGTTTGCCGGCCTGCCCACCCTCAACCGCAACACCGCTACGGCGCAATATCTGTTCGTCAATGGCCGCCCGGTGCGCGACCGCCTGCTGCTCGGCGCCCTGCGCGGCGCCTATGCCGATGTGCTGGCCTCCGGGCGCTACCCGATGGCCGCCCTGTTTCTCGACCTGCCCCCCGCCGATGTGGACGTGAATGTGCACCCGGCCAAGGCCGAAGTGCGCTTTCGCGACGCCGGCGCGGTGCGCGGCCTGATCGTCGGCGCCATCCGCCGCGCCTTAAGCGAGGCCGGCCATATGAGCGCCACCAGCGTCGCCGACGGGGTGCTGGAGGCGCTGCAGCCGCGTACCCTGCCGCCCATGGCGGGAGGCGGGGCCGCAAATGCCTCCTTCATCCGCCCCGCCCGCGCCGATTTTGCCCGCGCCGAAGCCTTTCATGCCCCTCTGCCGGGCCTTGCCGAAATGTCGGCTGACACGCGCAGCGACGCCGAGCCGCTGCCTGAGGCGGACCGCGACCAACCGCTGGGGGCGGCCCGCGCCCAGCTCCATGAAACCTATATCATCGCTCAGACCCGGGACGGGCTGGTGATCGTCGATCAGCATGCCGCCCATGAGCGCCTCGTATATGAGCGCATGAAGGCCAGCCTGGAGGAAGGGGGCATTGCCCGCCAGGCGCTTTTAGTGCCCGAAGTCATTGAGCTCGATGCGGATGATGCCGAGCGCCTCGGCGCGGCGGCGGCGGATTTGGCCGCCCTCGGCCTGGTGCTCGAGCCCTTCGGCGCCGGCGCCGTGGCGGTGCGGGAAATCCCCGCTTTGCTGTCAGGCGGCGATATTGCCGGCCTGG
Organism: Hyphomicrobiales bacterium; assembly: GCA_002869085.1. Lineage (GTDB taxonomy): Bacteria > Pseudomonadota > Alphaproteobacteria > Rhizobiales > BM303 > BM303. Next base: position 1,917 of record PKTQ01000039.1, read on the forward strand.
TGAAGGATCTCGCCGGCGATCTTGCCGAGGAAGGCAGCGCCGAGCGCCTCAGCGCCCGTATGCATGAAACCCTCTCCACCATGGCCTGCCACGGCTCGGTCAGGGCCGGGCGGCGGCTCGGCCCTGAGGAGATGAATGCCCTGCTGCGCGACATGGAGCGCACCCCGCGCTCCGGCCAGTGCAATCACGGCCGCCCCACCTATGTGGAACTGCGCCTCGCCGATATCGAAAAACTGTTCGGCCGGCGCTGATGCCGGGCCTTAGGGGCTTGAATCGGTCGCCGCGTAATCCAGCGGCAGCTCGGTGGTGAATTTGATCTGCTCCATGGCGAAGCTGGAACTGACATTGCTTAGCTCGATGCGCGCGATCAGTTTTTTGTAGAACAAATCATAGCTTTCAATATCCGGCACTACCACCCGCAACAGATAATCGACCTGGCCGCTCATGCGATAAAACTCCACCACTTCGGGAAACTCGCTGATCGCCTCAGCAAAACGTTGCAGCCAGTCCTGACCGTGATGGGCGGTGGAGAGAGTCACGAACACCGTTACCCCGGCGCGAATCTTTTTCGGGTTCAGCAGCGCCACCCTTTTCTCGATCACCCCCTCATCCTCAAGCTTCTGGATGCGCCGCCAGCACGGAGTGGTCGACAGGCCGACCCGCCGGCCTATCTCCGCCACCGGCACCGTGCAGTCCTGCTGCAATATCGCCAATATCTGCCTGTCGGTCCGGTCGAACATGATCGTCTCCTTAGAAATATTTTTCTAAATTTAGCAGTTAATAGAAAAATATCATCATGAATTTTCTAAAAACACGCATATTTGAGTTTTATTTTCTAAAATCACATCTGTTTCAGCTTGCAAACCCAGTGCCGGCGCCTCATTTTCACATCAACAAGGCCGCGATATGAGCGGCAATAACGAGATTAAGGATGCGAAAAATGACCGATTTCCACCAGATCACCCCCGGCTTTTATGTCGCCGCCCAGCTTGGCCCCGAGGATATCGCCCGCGCCGCTAAGCTCGGCTTTCGCACCATAATCAACAACCGCCCAGACGGCGAAAGCCCCGAACAGCCGAGCGCCCTTGAGGTGGAACAGCTCAGCGCCGAAGCCGGCCTTGAGCATCATTATTTGCCGGTGCGCGGTTTTCAGATCACCGATGAGGACAATGTGTCGAGCTTCGAGCGGGTGCTGGCTGCTTCGCCCGAGCCGGTGCTGGCCTTTTGCAAATCCGGCACCCGCTCCGCCATGCTCTGGGCTCAGGCCATGGCCGGCGGCGACACCCTGTCGGTGACCGACATTCTGGTGATGACCGCCGATGCCGGTTTCGACCTCGGCATTCTGCGCGACGAACTGGAAGAGATCGCCGCCGAAGCCGCCCTGCGCCGCGCCGCCTGAGCGCGCGCGCCTATAGGGTTTCACGCAATTGTCACTCGGTCCGGAGCTGGACTGTTGTTATGATCGGCCATGCTGACGAACAGGATTCTCGACTGGCTCGGTCACCGCATCGCCCGGCACCTGGAAAAGGAAACCAGCGGCTACCGGCCCTATACCTCATCCGATGAAGAAACCCTGTGCCGCATTTTGCGGCCGGGTGATGTGCTGCTGATCGAAGGCGGCCGCAAAATCTCGGTCGCCATCAAATATCTCACCCAGTCCACCTGGTCCCATGCCGCCATCTATATCGGCGACGCCATGCCCGCGCCGGAAAGCGGGCAGCCCCGCCCGCGCCTGGTCGAGGTCGAGCTGGGCCGGGGCGCCATCGCCTCGCCCCTGTCGAAATACAGCACCTATAATACCCGCATCTGCCGCCCGGTTGGGCTTACCGATCAGGACCGGGACCGGGTGGTGCGCTATATGATCTCGCGGCTCGGCACAAAATATGACCTGCGCAATATCATCGATCTTGCCCGTTATCTGCTGCCGACCCCGCCGGTGCCGGTCAGATGGCGCCGGCCGATGATCGCGCTGGGCAGCGGCTCGCCGACCCGGGCCATCTGCTCGACCATGATCGCCCAGGCCTTTCAGTCGGTGCGCTATCCGATTCTGCCGACCGTGCAAGAGGGCGCCGCCGCCTCGTCTTCCGCCGCCGCATACGGCCCCGCCCTCACCTATCATATCCGGCATCATTCGCTGTTCACCCCGCGCGATTTCGATCTCTCGCCTTATTTCAGGGTGATCAAGCCGACCATCGAACTGGGCTTTGATTATCAAAGCCTGCCCTGGGCCGACGCGGACCGGCCGCCTTCCGCGTGAGCCGCGCTCATAAAGCCGTCGCCGCCTTTACTTAATCTTTCTCGGCCTTGAGGAATTTGCGGATTCTCGCCGCCATCACCTCGGGCTTGGAGCCATAGCTGAAATGGGCCGCATAGCGCCCCTGGCGGTCCATCAGGAAGGTGATCGAGCTGTGATCCATCAGATAATTCTCAGCATCGCCATCCTTGGAGGGGTTGTAATAGACCTTATAGGCCTTGGCCGCCGCCTTGATTTCCGCCTCGGTGCCGGTCAGCCCCACCAGCCGGTCGTTGAACACCTTCACATAGTCCCGCATCACCTCGGCATTGTCCCTCTTGGGATCGACGGTGATGAAGATCGGCGTCACCTGATCGGCATCCTTGCCGAGCAGATCGAGCGCCTCAGAGATGAGCTGCAACTCGGTCGGGCACACATCCGGGCAGAAAGTATAGCCGAAATAGACCAGCATATATTTGCCGGCAAAGCTCTTTTCGGTCACCCGCTGTCCAAGATGATTGGTCAGGCTGAACGGCCCGCCCACGCTTGGCTGTCCGCTGCCGCGATCTTCCTTGGGCCCCGGCAGCATCATATCGGTGGCCACATATAAGGCGGCTCCGCCGAGGAAAATGACCAGCAGGATGGCGATCAGATGTGAGGTCTTCATGGGCTTAAGGCTCCTTGGAAGGGGACAAAACGGTTTCCACGGCGGCGCAGTCATAGCACAATGGCCGCCAAAGCGGAAATAGCCGGTGAGAGACAGGGCACATCATGCAGGACATCATTTTTCGCCGGGCCGAGACAAGTGATCTTCCCGCCATCATCGCCCTCATTGCCGGCGATCAGCTCGGCCCGGTCAGGGACGAGCCGTCCCAGCCGCTCGATCAGCGCTATCTGGCCGCCTTTGAGGAGATCGCCGCCGACCCCAACCAATATCTGGCGGTCATCGAGGACCGGGCGCGGGGGCGGATCGTCGGCTGTATGCAGATCACCTTCATTCCGGGCCTCTCCCGCTTCGGCATGTGGCGCGCCCAGATCGAGGTGGTGCGCATCGCCCGCGAGCGGCGCGGCGAGGGGCTGGGCCGGCGCGCGCTTGAATGGGCGACCGGGCTTTGCCGCAACCGCAGATGCGGCCTGGTGCAGCTCACCACCGACAGGCGGCGCGACGGCGCCCGCGAATTCTACGAAAAGCTCGGCTTTACCGCCAGTCATCGGGGCATGAAACTGACCCTTCAGCCCATGGACTGAAAACCCTCTTGCGCAACCGGGCCTCGGCGCTTATAAATCGCAGCTTCGGAGCCGTCCGGCAGGGCATGCCGTGGCGGTTCGAAATGCCTGCTCGAACGCAATTTCAAACGCAATGGAGACACCGCAAAATGCCCAAGCTGAAGACCAAGAGCGGCGCCAAGAAGCGCTTCAAGCTCTCTAAAAACGGTAAAGTGATGACTGCCCAGGCCGGCAAGCGCCATGGCATGATCAAGCGCACTCGCAAATTCATCCGTAATGCCCGCGGCACCACGGTGATGAGCGAGCCCGATGCCCGCATCGTGCGCAAATTTCTGCCCTATGGCTGATCACATCTGTTTGTAAAGGAGAGCTCACATGTCACGAGTCAAACGGGGCGTTACCAAGCACGCCCGCCACGGCAAGATCATCAAGGCCGCCAAAGGTTATTACGGCCGCCGCAAGAACACCTTCCGCGCCGCCAATCAGGCCGTGGAGAAAGCCGGCCAATATGCCTATCGCGACCGCCGCACCCGCAAGCGCAATTTCCGCAGCCTGTGGATCCAGCGCATCAATGCCGCCGCCCGCGAGCACGGCCTGACCTATGGTCGATTTATCAACGGCCTCGGCCTGGCCGGTGTTGAGGTTGACCGCAAGGTGCTGGCCGACCTCGCCGTCCGCGAGCCCGAGGCCTTCAAGGCACTGGTGGACAAGGCGGCGTCGGCTCTGGCCTGACATCGCCGACCACGCTCCACTGACAGTGCCCCAAGCAGTCCGTTCCCGGACGGCTCAAGGCTGATCGATCGGAAATGAGGTTGATCCGGGAAACTGAGGCCATAAACCCCGTAACCCGGAAACCGCCATGTCTGAAATCGAAACGCTCGAAGCCGAACTCATCGGCGCCATCGACGGCGCCGCTGACGAGGCCGCCCTGGAACAATTGCGCATCGCCGCCCTCGGAAAGAAGGGCAGCATCAGCGCCCTGATGAAATCGCTCGGGGGCATGAGCCCCGACGAGCGCAAGGTGATGGGCCCGGCCCTGAACGGCCTGAAAACCCGCATCACCGAGGCAATCGGCGCCCGCAAGAGCCACCTGGCCGAAATCGCGCTCGATGCGCGCCTGGCCAGCGAGTTTGTCGATGTCACCCTGCCGACCCGGGACGGGCCGCTGCGCGAGGGCCGCATCCACCCCATCTCCCAGGTCACCGAGGAAATCGAGGCCATTTTCGCCGATATGGGGTTTTCGGTCGCCGAGGGGCCGGACATTGAGGACGAGCATCATAATTTCGATGCGCTCAATATCCCCGAGAGCCACCCTGCCCGTCAGATGATGGACACCTTCTACATGCCCGAGCGCGCCGACGGCAAGCGCATGGTGCTGCGCACCCACACCAGCCCGGTGCAGATCCGCAAGATGGAAAACACCGAGCCGCCGATCCGCATCATCGCCCCCGGCCGGGTCTATCGCTGCGACTACGACCAGACCCACACCCCGATGTTCCATCAGGTCGAGGGGCTGGTGATCGACAAGCAGACCCATATGGGCCAGCTCAAATGGACCCTGGAAGAATTCTGCAAGGCGTTTTTCGAGGTCTCCGAAGTCAAGATGCGCTTCCGCCCCAGCCATTTCCCCTTCACCGAGCCCAGCGCCGAGGTGGATATCGGCCATGCCCGCGTCGGCAACCAGATCAAGATCGGCGAAGGCGACGAATGGCTGGAGATCCTGGGCTGCGGCATGGTGCACCCCCAGGTGCTGCGCAATGTGGGCTATGACCCGGAAATCTATCAGGGCTATGCCTTCGGCATGGGCATCGACCGGCTGGCAATGCTGAAATACGGCATGCCGGATTTGCGTGCCTTCTTCAATTCCGACCTGCGCTGGCTGAAACATTACGGCTTCAGCGTGCTGGATGTCCCGAGTCTGGTTGGAGGGCTGTCGTCATGAAGTTCACCCTGTCCTGGCTGAAAGATTATCTGGAGACCGACGCTTCCCTGGAGCAGATCTCCGAAACCCTGACCATGATCGGCCTTGAGGTCGAGGCGATCACCGACCCGGCCGCCGCCTTGAGCGATTTCACCGTGGCCGAGGTGATCAGCGCCGAGCCGCACCCGGACGCCGACAAGCTAAAAATCTGCCTGGTGAACACCGGAACCGAGCAGGTGCAGGTGATCTGCGGCGCCCCCAATGCCCGCACCGGCATGAAGGGTGTGTTCGCCCCGGCCGGCGCCTATGTGCCCGGCATCGATCTCACCCTGAAAAAGGCCAAGATCCGCGGCGTTGAATCGAACGGCATGCTCTGTTCGGAGCGCGAGCTTGAGATTTCCGACGAGCATAGCGGCATCATCGATCTGGATACCGACGCCCCGGCCGGCACCCCTTATGCGCAAATTTCCGGCCTCGACGATCCGGTGATCGAGATCGCCATCACCCCCAACCGGCCCGACTGCCTCGGGGTTTACGGCATTGCCCGCGACCTTGCCGCCGCCGATCTCGGCACCTTGAAGGACGGGGCGGTACCGGCCATTGCCGGCACTTTTGACAGCCCCATCGCCATCGATCTGAAATTCGATGACGCCGATGCCGAGGCCTGCCCGGTCTTTGCCGGGCGCTATCTGCGCGGGGTGAAGAACGGGCCGAGCCCGGTCTGGATGCAGCAGCGCCTGAAGGCCATCGGCCTGCGCCCGATCAACGCGCTTGTGGACATCACCAATTATCTCACCTTCGATCGTGGCCGGCCGCTGCATGTCTATGATGCCGACAAGATCACCGGTGTGATCCACGCCCGGCTTGGCCGGGACACGGACCCGGAATTCACCGCGCTCGACGGCAAGAGCTACCAGCCCGATACTGAGGCCTGCGTCATCGCCGATGACAGCGGCCCGCCCGGCTTTGGCGGCATCATCGGCGGCGAGGCGAGCGGCAGCTCTGAGGACACGGTCAATGTGCTGATCGAATCGGCCTATTTCGACCCGGTGCGCACCGCCCTCACCGGGCGCCGTTTCGGCATTGAATCGGACGCCCGCTACCGCTTCGAGCGCGGCATCGACCCGGATTTCGTTCTGCCCGGGCTGGAGCTGGCCACAAAGCTGGTGATGGAGATTTGCGGCGGCGAGCCCGCGCATAATGTGGTGGCCGGCACCCCGCCGGAAGCCAACACCATGATCGATTTCGACACCTCGGAAGTCCAGCGCCTGACCGGGGCCGCGCTCGACGATGTCGAAACCCGCTTCATTCTGAAAAAACTCGGTTTCTGGGTCACCGGACGCGGCAGCAATCTGAAGGTCGCCGCGCCGGGCTGGCGGCCCGACATTCACGAGTCGGCCTGCCTGGTGGAGGAAGTGATCCGCATCGCCGGCATGGACCGCATGCCCTGCGAGCCGTTATCGCGCCTGCACGCGGTTGCCGAGCCGGTGCTGACCGGCCAGCAGAGGCGGGCACGCCGGGCGCGGCGCGCTTTGGCGGGACGCGGCATGGTCGAGGCGGTGACATGGTCGTTCATTCCGCGCGCCCATGCCCGCCTGTTCGGCGGCGGCGGCGACGATCTGGAGGTCGTCAACCCGATCTCCAGCGAAATGTCGAGCATGCGCCCCAGCCTGCTGCCCGGCCTTCTGACCGCCGCCCAGCGCAATGCCGATCGTGGCTTTGCCGATCTGGCGCTGTTCGAGGTCGGCCAGATCTATCATGGCGAGCGCCCGGAGGATCAGATCATCGCCGCCAGCGGCGTGCGCCGCGGCAGTGCCGGCCTTGCCGGCAGCGGCCGCCACTGGAGCGGCGCGGCGCCGGATGTGGACGTATTTGACGCCCGCGCCGATGCCCTCGGCGCCCTCGCCGCCGCCGGCGCGCCGGCCGATAATCTGCAAATCTCCCCCGAGGCGCCCGGCTGGTATCACCCGGGACGCTCCGGCGTGATGCGCCTGGGTCCGAAAAACACCCTCGCCCATTTCGGCGAGCTGCACCCGCGCGCCCTCGCCGCACTCGGCGTTACAGGCCCGTTGGTGGCGTTCGAGGTGTTCCCCGACGCCATCCCGGCCAAGCGCTCGAAAGGCAAGGGCGCCCCGCTCGACCTGCATGATCTGCAGACGGTGCGGCGCGATTTCGCCTTTGTGGTCGCCGAGGATGTGCGCGCCGGCGAGCTGATCCGCGCCGCCCGCACCGCCGACCGCGAGCTGATCACCGATGTGCGCCTGTTCGACGTCTTTACCGGCGGCTCGCTGGCCGAGGGCCAGAAATCCCTGGCCATCGAGGTCACATTGCAACCGCGCCTGCGCACCCTCACCGACAGCGAGATCGACGCGGTGGCCGCCAAAGTGGTCAAACAGGTGACAAAGGTCACCGGCGGCACCCTGCGCGGGTAAGGCAAGGCCCAGACTCACCCGCCCGCTCACCCGTCGCAATCCATCGTCATCCCGGACTTGATCCGGGATCCATGATCCCTCACCGATTTGGTGAGGAATGGTCAATGGATATGGACTGGATTCCAGCTTTCGCTGGAATGACGGCAGGGCATGCTAGGCCCGCTCACCCACCCGCCACCTATAGGTCACAATCCCTGAGGGTGGCTCAAACGGTAGAGCGCGGCGGACGGGATAGGCCCAAGATTCAGCAAGGCCCGCTGCCCCGCCCGGCACCCTTGGTTCATACTCCCTGGGGGGCCGGGCGGGGGAGCGGGCCGGAACCGATTATCACTAGAAATAAGCCCGCCCCGCCGGTGCCGGTTATCACATAGGAGCCGCGCTCACCCGCCCGCCGCCCTATAGGCACACTCCCTGAGGGCGGTGGTGCGCGGAACGGAACGCAGGGAGCAAGCCGAAACGCACCCCCCGCTCAGGGCCAAATCCTTGGACCTGAGCGGCAAGGCCGACTGGCCGTCGGGCGTTAGCCCGCCCCGCCGGAGCCATGACCCCGGAACTTCTCCGGGGTCATTGGCGCGAGGCAAAACAAATCGAGCAGGCAAGCCCGGCAGATAGATAAGAACTGCTACTTCTTCAGCAGGTCGCGGATTTCCTCCAGCAGCACCTCCTGCCGGGGCGGCTCGGCCGGCTTGGCCGGGGCTTCCTCTTCCTTTTTGCGCGCCGCATTGATCAGCTTGATCAGCACGAACACCGAGAACGCCACGATCAGGAAGCTGATCGCCGCATTGGCGAACACGCCCACATTCATCGTCACCGCGCCCGATTTCTTGGCCGCCTCCAGGGTCGGCTCCACATTGCCCTTCAGGGTCAGGAACACATTGGTGAAATCGACCCCGCCCAGCAGCAGCCCGATGGGCGGCATCATGATGTCATTGACCAGCGATTTGACGATGGTGCCGAATGCCCCGCCGATAATGATACCGACCGCCATGTCGATCACATTGCCCTTCATGGCAAAATCTTTGAATTCCTTAAGCATATTTATCTCCTGCTCGAAGTTGACCGGGCGGCGCACACCCCTGCCCGTCGTGATTCCGTCGCTGATTATAGCTGCCGCCCCCATTTGCGCCAGATCAAACGTTGCGGGCGGCGCAGCCGCATATTCAGGATTCGACCCCCGCGCGCAAAGCCGGTACACTTGCGGCCCCATTTCCGGCAGATGGAGCATCTGCGTTTGGCGCGAAACCGACATGCTTGATGGACAGACAATCGCCATTGTGGCCCTGATCTATGTGGGCGGTCTGTTTTCCATTGCCTATTACGGCGACCGCATCGCCCGCCGCCCCGGACGCTCCAATCGCAAGCCGCTGATCTATGCCCTGACTTTGGGCGTTTACTGCACCTCATGGACCTTTTTCGGCTCGGTCGGGCTGGCCGCGAAAGAAGGGCTCGACTTCCTGCCCATCTATATCGGCCCCATTCTGATGCTGATCGCCGGCGGGCCTTTGCTGCGGCGCATCATCCGGATTTCAAAATCCCAGAACATCACATCGATTGCCGACTTCATCGCCGCCCGTTACGGCAAGAGCGAGAGCCTCGCGGCCCTGGTGACGGTGATCGCGGTGATCGGCACCGTGCCTTACGTGTCGCTGCAATTGAAGGCCATGTCCACCTCCATCACCACTTTGATGGGTCCGGGCAGCGGCGCCGAGAATTACCTGCCTGTGGATACCGCCTTTCTGATCGCCGTGCTGATGGTGCTGTTTGCCATCCTGTTCGGCACCCGGCATATCGACACCGCCGAACATCAGGACGGGCTGATGATGGCGATTGCCGCCGAATCCATCATCAAATTGCTGGCCTTTCTGGTGGTCGGCAGCGTGGTCACCTTCGGCGCGCTCGGCGGTTTCGGCGGCCTGATGGAAACCATCACCAAGCATCCGGATATCTCCACCCTGTTCGTCGGCGGCTTCGACGGCGGACGCTGGCTCAGCATGACCATCCTCAGTTGTTTCGCCATCTTTCTGCTGCCGCGCCAGTTCCATGTCGGGGTGGTGGAAAACAGCCATGAGGACGACACCCGCAAGGCCGCCTGGCTGTTTCCGCTCTATCTGGTGGCGATCAATCTGTTCGTGGTGCCGATTGCCGTCGCCGGCCTGCTCACCTTCCCCGACGGCAGCGTCGATGCGGATCTGTTCGTGCTGACCCTGCCCATCGCCATGGAGCAGCCGGCGGTGACGCTGATCGCCTTTTTCGGCGGGCTGTCGGCCGCCACCGCCATGGTGATCGTCGCCACCATCGCCCTGGCGATCATGGTCAGCAACAATCTGGTGATGCCGATGATCCTGCGCCGCCGGCTCGGCCTGCGCGAGCGCGCCGATATGGGCACCCTGCTGGTCAGTATCCGCCGCGCCGCCATCATCCTGATCCTGCTGATCGCCTATACCTATGAAAGCATGGTCGGCGAGTCCTTTGCTCTGGCCTCGATCGGCCTGATTTCCTTCGCCGCCATCGCCCAGTTCGCCCCGGCCTTTTTCGGCGGCATGTTCTGGCGCCGCGCCACCACCAAGGGCGCGACAGCGGGCATTCTGGCCGGCTTTTTCATGTGGGCCTATACCCTGCTGCTGCCGTCCTTCGCCGCCTCGGGCTGGATCGACCCCGCCTTTTTGCAAAGCGGCCCCTTCGGCATCGCCATGCTGCAGCCCCAGCACCTGTTCGGCCTCAGCGTCGAGCCCCTGACCCATGGGGTGATCTGGAGCCTGATGATCAATCTGACCGCCTATGTGGTGGTCTCCCTCGCCACCCGCCAGGAGCCGATCGAGCGGTTGCAGGCCGCCATGTTCAGCACCGGCGGCTTTTCCGCCGGCATCCAGAATTTCGGCTTTGGCCGCGCCGGCATCAGCATGGCGGTGCTGAAACAGACCGTGGCCCGTTATCTCGGCCCGGCCCGCACCGAGCGTTCGTTCCAGGATTTCGCCGAATCGCACAGCATCATTCTCGACGAGCACTCGGACGCGGATTTCCGCACCTTGCGCTTTGCAGAAAACCTGCTGGCCCGCGCCGTCGGCGCCGCGTCCTCGCGGCTGGTGATGGCCCTGATGATGAGCCAGGGCAAGACCAGCACCCAAAGCGCCCTCAGCCTGCTTGATGATGCCACCGAGGCGATCCAGTATAACCGCGAATTGCTGCAATCGGCGCTCGACCATGTGCGCCAGGGCCTGGCGGTGTTCGACAAGGACATGCGCCTGGTGTGCTGGAACCGCCAGTTCCGCCACCATCTCGACCTGCCCGCCGATATGGGCCGGGTCGGGGCGCTGTTTCACGAAATCATCCGCCAGATCGCCCGCGGCGACGAGACCGACAGCAATCTGATCGACGAGAAAGTGTCCCTGTGGATCGACCGCATCGTCGGCAGCATGGAGACCTTCAAGCATCACCTGCCCTCGACCGGCCGGGTGCTGGAGCTGCGCACCGACGCCATGCCCGATAGCGGCCTGGTGCTGACCGTCTCCGACATCACCGAGAATGTCCGCGCCGCCGAGGAGCTGGAGCGCGCCAATGTCACCCTGGAAAGCCGGGTCAAGGAGCGCACGCTGGAGCTGACCCGCCTCAACCGGCAATATAAATATGCGCGTAAGGTCGCCGAGACCGCCAATGAGAGCAAGACCCGCTTTCTCGCCGCCGCCAGCCACGACATTCTCCAGCCGCTGAATGCCGCCCGGCTCTACACCACCAGCCTGGTGGAGCGCTGCAATGAGGATTGCGAGGAACACCGGCTGATGGAGCATATCGACACCTCGCTGGAGGCGGTCGAGGATATTCTCAACACCCTGCTCGATATCGCCAAGATCGATGCCGGCGCCCTCAAGCCCGACATCGCCCCGGTGCCCCTGTCCGAGCTGTTCGGGCAGCTCAGGGTCGAGTTCGGCGCCCTGGCCGCCGAAAAGGGCCTCAGCCTGCACATCGTGCCCACCTCGCTGGCGGTGATGTCGAACCGCCTGCTCCTGCGCCGGGTGCTGCAGAACCTGCTGTCCAATGCGGTCAAATATACCGAGGCCGGCAAGGTGGTGATGGGCTGCCGGCGCAGCGGCGCCAATATCCGCATCGAAGTGCATGACAGCGGCCCGGGCATCCCCGAAGACAAGCACGATCTGATATTCCGCGAATTTCACCGTCTGGCCGACCGGGGCAGCGGCGAGAGCGGCCTCGGCCTCGGCCTGTCCATCGTCGAGCGCATCGTGAAATTGCTCGGCCATGAGCTCAATGTGCGCTCGGTCCAGAACCGGGGCTCGACTTTCATCCTGTCGGCGGTGCGTTCGGAAATCATCGAGTCGCAACCCCCAATGCCCTCGCCGCAGATCGCCCAGTTGCAGCTGGATGGGTTGCGGGTGCTCTGTGTCGATAACGAGCCGGAGATTCTGGAAGGCATGCGCACCTTGCTGCAGGGCTGGGGCTGCCAGGTCGAAACCGACCCCGGCCTCGATGCCGCCGGCTCCCCCCTCGCGGCGCTGGCCGATGACAACTGGCCGGACATCCTGCTGATGGATTATCACCTCGACCAGGGCACCGGCCTGGAGCTGATCGCCCGCATCAGACAGCGCATGGGCGCGGCGGTGCCGGCCATTTTGATCACCGCCGACCGCTCCACCGATCTGCGCCGCAATGCCGAGGCGCAGGGCATATCCGTGCTCAACAAACCGGTGAAACCCGCCGCCCTGCGCGCCCTGATGTCGCGCTCCTCCCTAGCCCGCCAGGCCGCACAATAAGCCCGCGCGGGTTTAGCGGGTTTAGCGGCGTCGGTCCGGCACCAGGCGCAGCAGGGGCGCGCCGGAAGCACCGGCCAGAACAAGGCCTGATGCGGACAGGCGATAGAAACGGCTGCTGCGAAGCGCGCCTAAGAACCGGCGTTCACCGCGCATCACCGCCGGCGCGCAGGCCATGCGCGTGCTCATCAATCTGCCGATGTCGAGACGGCCCCGGCGCGCCCGGTAGGTTCCGGCAAACCGGTTGCAGCCGGAACGCCCGGCCACTCGCCCATCACCGCCAAAGCTCAAATGATATTGCGGCGC
>PKTQ01000336.1 GCA_002869085.1 Hyphomicrobiales bacterium
AGATGGTCGATCCCGATACCGGCGAGCCCCACACCGCCCATACCCTCAATCCGGTGCCTTTGGTGCTGGTCAACGGTCCGGCGGATGTCACCGCGCTCAGCGACGGCATTCTGGCCGATGTGGCGCCGACCCTGCTCGATCTGCTGGGGCTCGAGAAACCCGCCGAGATGACCGGCCATTCCCTGCAACAGCGCAACAACACGCCGGCCGGCTGACCGCGACAGGGCGCCGCCGGACGCCCCGAATCGCCTGGCCGCCGGGCCGGGGTAGGCTCGCGGGTTTTTTACACAATGTCGGCTTTTTTATCCTGTAAAACGCAATAGCTGGTGTATGACAGTTTTATGAAGCTGGCATAATGGCACGCGGAATCTGGAGCTGGCGGAGAGATGGTGGAGCGCATGAACCCTGGCAAGCCTGATCGGCAGGAGGCGGCGGACAGGTTTTCCCTGTCCCGCTCCTGCGGGGTTCTGGCCCGGCGCGGCGCGCTGGAAATGCGCCTTGCGGTCAATGAGGACGAAATCCGCCAGTGTCAGGAACTGCGCTATCAGGTGTTCTATCGCGAAATGGCCGCCACCCCGTCCGACGAGGCGCGCCGGCTGGAGCGCGACGAGGACCGCTTCGATGATATTTGCGACCATCTGCTGGTGATCGACAATGACGCCGCCGAGGAGAACGGCCGTGGCCGCATCGTCGGCACCTACCGCCTGCTGCAGCAGGAAATCGCCGAGCAAAATGGCGGTTTTTACAGCGCCGACGAATATGAGATCGGCCCGCTGATCGCCCGTCATCCAGACTTACGTTTTCTCGAACTCGGCCGCTCCTGCGTCCTGAAGCCCTACCGCACCCGTCCCACCGTCGAGTTGCTGTGGCAGGGCATCTGGAATTATGTGCGCAAGAACCGCTTCGATGTGATGATCGGCTGCGCCAGCCTCTCCGGCACCGACCCGGACGCCCTCAGCCTGCCGCTGACCTTTCTGCATCATCATGCCGCGCCGCCGCCGCAATGGCATGCCCGGGCGGTTGCGGCGCGCTATGTCGCCATGGACCGCCTGGCTGCCGGTGATCTCGATGAAAAAGCCGCCCTGCGCAGCCTGCCGCCATTGATTCGGGGCTATCTGCGCCTCGGCGCCTATATCGGCGAGGGCGCGGTGGTCGACAGCCAGTTCGGCACCACCGATGTGCTGATCATCCTGCCGGTGGAAAAGATCAACCCGCGCTATCTGTCTCATTTCGACGAGCCCGGCGAGCGGCTCACCCCCGGCCCCGGCCCCGCCTGAGCGGCGGCCCGGCCGGCGCTTACGGTTCGGTGCTGAAGGCGGCGATGGCGGCCAGATTCACCAGATCGGTGGCGGTGGTGTACATCGGGCTGATCTGGGCCGACTTGTCGAGGCCGACCAGCAGCGGGCCGATAATGGTGGTGCCGCCGATTTCCGCCAGCATTTTGGTGGAAATGCCGGCGCTGTGCACCGCCGGCATCACCAGCACATTGGCCGGACCGGACAGGCGGCAGAACGGATAGGCCGCCATGGCGCCGGCATTGAGCGCGATATTGGCCGCCATTTCCCCGTCATATTCGAAATCCACATGGCGCCGGTCGAGAATTTCCACCGCCTCGCGCACTTTCGACGAGCGCTCGCCCGATGGGTGGCCGAAGGTGGAAAACGCCAGCAGCGCCACGCGCGGCTCATAGCCAAAGCGCCGGGCCATCCCCGCCGCCTCGACCGCGATATCGGCCAGCTCATGCTCGCTCGGCATGTCGTGAATCGCCGTATCGGCGACGAAGATCGGCCCGTTCGGACCGAGCACGATGGTCAGCCCGATCACCCGATTGCCCGGCTTGGGGTCGATCACCATCTGAATGTCCTGCAGCGCCACCGAATAATTCCTGGTGACACCGGTGACCATGGCGTCCGCATCGCCCAACGCCACCATGCAGGCGGCGAAGATATTGCGGTCGAAATTCACCAGACGCTGGCAGTCGCGCCACAGATAGCCGCTGCGCTGCAGCCGCCGGTATAGCAAATCGGCGTAATCGTCATTGCGCTGGCTCAATTTGCCGTTATCGACCTCGATCAGCGGATGCAATTCGATGCCGGATTTCTCGATGGTCTCCTGAATCTTGTGCTCACGCCCCACCAGGATCGGCGCGCCGAGGCCGGTATTGGCATATTCATTGGCCGCCCGGATCACCTGCTCCTCCTCGCCTTCGGCGAACACCACCCGGCGCGGCGACTGGCGCACCGCCGCATAGATATTGTGCATCAACCCGGCGATCGGGTTGAGCCGGGTTTGCAGCCTGGCGCCGTAAGCCTCCATGTCGACAATGGTCTTGCCGGCCACCCCGCTATCCATCGCCGCCACCGCCACCGCCTGCGGAATGCGCTCGATCAGCCGCGGATCGAACGGCGCCGGAATGATGTAATCGGGCCCGAAGCGCGGCCGCTGCCGCCCATAGGCCGCCGCCACCTCGTCCGGCACGTCCTCGCGCGCCAGCTCGGCCAGCGCCCGCGCGGCGGCGATCTTCATGTCCTCATTGATGGTGCGGGCGCGCACATCCAGCGCGCCGCGAAAAATATAGGGAAAGCCCAGCACATTATTGACCTGGTTGGGATAATCCGACCGCCCGGTGGCCATGATCGCGTCATCGCGGATCTGCGCCACCGCTTCGGGGGTGATCTCCGGGTCCGGATTGGCCATGGCGAAAATGATCGGGTTGTCGGCCATGCCGGCCACCATTTCCGGGGTGAGGGCGCCGGCCACCGACAGGCCGAAAAACACATCCGCCCCCTTCAGCGCATCGGCCAGGCTGCGGTCTTCGGTCCGGATCGCATGGGCCGACTTCCACTGATTCATGCCCTGCTCGCGGCCCTGATAGATCACCCCTTTCGAGTCGCACAGCACCACATGGTCATGGGGAACCCCCATCGCTTTCACCAGTTCGATGCAGGCGATGGCGGCGGCGCCGGCGCCGTTGCACACCAGTTTGATGTCCTTGATGTCCTTGCCGGTCAGATGCAGGGCGTTGATCAGCCCGGCCGATGAGATGATCGCCGTGCCGTGCTGGTCGTCGTGAAACACCGGAATGTCCATCAGCTCGCGCAGCCGGTCTTCGATGATGAAGCAATCGGGCGCCTTGATGTCTTCCAGATTGATGCCGCCGAAGGCCGGGCCGAGATAGCGCACGCAATTGATGAAGGCGTCCACATCCGTGGTGTCGATTTCCAGATCGACCGAATCCACATCGGCGAAACGCTTGAACAGGACCGCCTTGCCCTCCATCACCGGCTTGGCGGCCAGCGGCCCCAGATCGCCCATGCCGAGAATGGCGGTGCCGTTGCTGATCACCGCCACCATATTGCCCTTGGCGGTATAGTCATAGACCGTATCGGGATCATCGGCGATCGCCTGCACCGGTACCGCCACGCCCGGCGAATAGGCCAGGCTGAGATCGCGCTGGGTGGCCATCGGCTTGGTGGCTGAAATCTCCAGCTTGCCCGGCTTGCCGCGCCGGTGAAAGTCGAGCGCATCCTCGCTGGTGGTGACGGATCGTGTGGTGGGTTTCTGGTCGGACATTGGCTTCCCCCGGCCTTTATGGGCCGAATGATTGTTTTTGAAAAACGGCAGCATAGTGAGGCATGCGCCCGGCCACAAGAGGCACGCAGCTTTCTGGCTTTGCGAAGTTTCGGAATGTCGGGCGCCCGCCAGGCGGCCGGGCGTGTGGTGATCCCGGCAGGATTCGAACCTGCGACCCCAAGATTAGGAATCTTGTGCTCTATCCAACTGAGCTACGGGACCAAACGCGCAATAAGGGCTGTTTATCCGATCCGCATGGGGTTTTGCAAATCATTCAAGCGCCGGCCGGGCGAATATGGGCGCGCCCATGGGCTTTTCATTTTGGTGGACAGCTCATCATATGTATAAGCTTGGATCCTGAAGACCTCATCCGGCCGGCGTCGGTTTGGATGGGGCGGTATCGGTGAGGGGCAGGGCCGGACAGGATCGGAGTGAGGGTGATTGCGCGTCTGTTGAGTTTGGGCAAATGGCTGCTGCTGGGGCTGGTACTGCTGGAAGTCGCCAGCTTTATCGCCATCAGCATCCAGAATTACATCGTCTATGGTCATGTCTGGGAAGGGGCGAGGGTGCGCTATGACCCGCATGCCCTGTTTCTTCATACCGAAACCCCGCGCCGCACCGCTCATAACCCGCCCGCTTCCGACGATGGATCGGTCCGCCGCATCTGGTTTTTCGGCGGCTCCACCGCCCGCGGCTGGGGCACCGATTACACCACCAGCATTCCCTCGCTGCTGGCAAAGCGGCTGAACGGCAATGGAGACGGCCCGAAATTCGAGCTGGTGAATTATGGCCAGGATGCGTTCAATTCCCTGCTGGAAAGCAAATTGTTCCAGGGCCTGATCGCCGATGCCAAGGCCCGGCCGAACACTGTTTTGTTCTATGACGGGGGCAATGATTCGACCTATCTGGCCCAATATCGCAATCCAAACGGACATTTCCGTTTCCGCCGCATGCAGGCCCTGGTCGAGGGCTATCGCGACAGCCCGATGGGGCTGTTCAAGGGGTTAAACGCCGCCTTTTACGGCTCGTCCATGCGCGAGATCTGGGACCGCACCCACCAGGTGCTGTTGCCGCTGGACCCTGAAGGGCCGCTGCTGGCCGCCTATCTCGACAAACTGGAGCACCGCTATGATCATCTCAATCGGCTGGCCGGGGCCTATGGGGCGCAGTTCCTGGTGATCTGGCAGCCGAGCCGGTGGACCGAGACCTGCGCGGTCGATAAAACCATCACCCAGAGCGAAGGCGAGCTGCCCGGCTCCGCCCTGACCGCCTATCGCGGCAATCTCAAAACGATCTACCGGGCGGTGATCGCGCGGCTCGCCGGCAAACCCTATTTCCGCGATCTGAGCCAGACCCTGTGCGCCCGTACCCGGCCCGCCTACCGCAAGGACGGATTGCATCTGCTCCCCAATGGCCGGCGCATGATGTCGGATAAAATAGCCGCCGAGCTGGCCGGGACCGCCGCCGCCGGACAATAGCCGGGCAATAGCGGGGCGCTGGCTGGGTGGTGGCTCAGTCGGGCTGATATTTGTTTCGGTAATCCTCGGTCAGCGCCGCCACCTGGTCCGCCTTTTCCAGCACCGCATTGCCGCAGATCAGCAGCTCGATCCCGGTGCCCATGAAACAGTGAAAGGCATCGCCCGGCATGCAGACAATGGGCTCGCCGCGCACATTGAAGCTGGTATTGACCACCAGCGGACAGCCGGTCAGCGCCTTGAACCGGGAGATGAGGGCGTGATAGCGCGGATTGGTGTCTTCATGCACGGTCTGGATACGGGCCGAATAATCCACATGGGTGACGGCGGGGATGCTTGATCGCACCACATTGAGCTTGTCGATGCCAAACAGCGCCTGTTCCTCATCCGTCATGTCGCGGCGCCTGTCTTTCCGCAGCCCGGCCACCAGCGCCATATAGGGACTGTCACGGTCGAGCATGAACCATTCAGCCACATCCTCACGCAGCACCGAAGGCGCGAAGGGGCGGAAGCTTTCGCGATATTTGACCTTCAAATTGAGAAGCTTCTGCATGGTGGGCGAGCGCGGATCACCGAGGATTGAGCGCCCGCCCAGCGCCCGCGGGCCAAACTCCATGCGGCCCTGAAACCACCCCACCGCCTTGCCGTCCGCCAGCGCCCCGGCGACATGGTCGATCAGCTCGTCCTCGCCGAGCACGCGGAACCGGGCGCCGGCCTCTGTCAATTGAGATTCGATCTCATCTTGCGTGAACTCAGGCCCGAGATAGGCCCCGCGCATGCGGTCCCTGCCTGGTTCCATGCGGCGCTGATGGCCAAGCTCGCTGTGCCACAGAGCGAGGGCCGCGCCCAGCGAGCCGCCAGCATCCCCCGCCGCCGGCTGCACCCAGATATCGTCGAAGATCTTCTCCCGCAGCAATTTGCCATTGGCGACGCAATTGAGCGCCACCCCGCCCGCCAGGCACAGATTGGGGATGTCATATTGCCGGCGCAGGGCTCTGGCGATGTTCAGCACGATCTCCTCGGTGACCTCCTGGATCGAGCGGGCCATGTCCATGTGAAACCGGGTCAGCGGCTCCTGATCCGCCTTGCGCGGGGCCTGGCCGAACAGGCGCGCGAATTTGTCATTGGTCATGGTCAGGCCGGTGCAATAATTGAAATAGGACTGGTCGAGCCAGAAGCTGCCGTCCTCTTTCAGGCAGACGATATTCTCGAGGATCTTGTCCCGATATTTCGGCTCGCCGTAAGGGGCAAGGCCCATGAGCTTGTACTCGCCGGAATTGACCCGAAACCCGGTATAATAGGTCACCGCCGAATAGAGCAGGCCGAGCGAATGGGGAAAACGCATTTCCTTGACGATCTCCAGCTCGCGGCCCCGGCCGATCGCCACTGTGGAGGTCGCCCACTCTCCAACCCCGTCGAGGGTCAGCACCACCGCCTCTTCAAAAGGTGAGGGATAAAAGGCGCTGGCCGCATGGGAAAAATGATGCTCGCTGAATTTGAGCCGGCCTTCGTCCCGATAGGCAGGGTCGTGGAGTTTGAACTCGCCGATCATCATATCCTTCAGGAACAGCTTCTCACGCAGCCAGACCGGGATGGCCCGGCTGAAGGAGGTGAGGCCGCGCGGCGCAAAGGCCAGATAAGTCTCCAGCAGGCGCTCGAATTTGAGGAACGGCTTTTCATAGAACACGATGTGATCGCAATCGCCGATGCCGATGCCCGCTTCCGCCAGGCAATAATCGATCGCGCGGCGCGGATAGCCGGCATCGTGTTTTTTGCGGGTGAAGCGCTCTTCCTGGGCGGCGGCCACAATCTCGCCGTCGCGAAGCAGCGCGGCGCTGCTGTCGTGATAATAGGCGGCGATTCCCAGAACCCAGCTCATGCCCTAGAACAATGTATAGATGAACGGGGCGACGGCCGATCCCTGACTGAGCACGATCAGCCCGCCAAACACCAGCAGCACCAGCAGGACCGGGATCAGCCAGAATTTTCTGCGCGCCTTCAGATAGTTCCAGAATTCGATGAGAAAGGACATGGGCAGGCTCAACGTTTCCTAAAATTGATTCTTCATGCTGGAGCTCTGCTCCGGGCTCTGTTCCCGATCGATCCAGAAACTTGTCCTGTTTTTTAACCGCTCGTCCAGCAAAAGAAAATCCTTGTTGAACAGCCGCGCGATGAGGGCGGTCGGTGTCACAGCGACGAAAAACACCAGTCCCATGACAATCGGCGCAACGATGCGCCCGAGCAGATGGCCGAGCCGGAACCACAGCCGGTTGAGCGGCGCCAGCGCTTTCGGCGCCATCAGGGCGAGGATCGCGAACAGGCCCGCTATAGCCAAGCTCCAGACCCGCACCGGGCCGGAGCCGGCGAGCATGGGCCACAGGCCGATCAGCGCGAAGACGCCGGCGAACACCATGCCAAAGCTCCTGTCCGAGCCCATCCTGACCCGGTGGTGGGCGGTGATGTCCGCCGAGACATCCCGCCCGCCGGTCGGGGGCTTGGAGCGTGGCATCAGTGTTTTGCGCATGTCGGCCTGTTCATATCACTTGTCGGGTTCGGGTTTCGTCGGTGTCGGCGGCCCGGCAATGGGGATCAGGCGCCAGTCCCGCCGCGCCCCGGCCGGTTCAGGGCGAAGCCATACAGGCAATAGGCCGCGAAGGCCAGGGAGATCAGCACATTGGCATTGGCGGGCGACAGGCCCAGCAGCCGGAATGGCGGCTGGTCGCACGGCACCACCCGCGCTTTGTTCACCTGGGCCATCATGTCGGTGATATCGGTGCTGACCGTGATGCCGGTGGTGCAACTCGACGGCCCCGGCCAGAATTTCCACTCCACCCCGGAATGATAGACCGCCAGCCCCGCCCCGATCAGCATCACCATGGCCAAGGCCCCGACCAGCATACGGCAAAGCGGGATCGCGCCGCTCCGCGCCGACAGCCATGCGGCGCCCCCCAGCGCCATGCCCAGATAATAGGGCCATCTTTGCGCATAGCACAGCTGGCACGGCGCATAGCCAAGGGCATATTGGATGAACCAGGCGCTGAGCAGCGAGGCCAGCGACGCCAGTGCGATCACCAGGGCGGTCTGTTTCAGATTGGGGGTCGTCAAATAGGGGATCATGTCGCGGGATCGATATTGCGAGGTGAGGATGCGGCTAGGATGCGACAGCTCCTGTCTCATATCAAGCCATTTGATGCCCTGTGCCGGGAGGCCCTAGAACCTTCGGCCCATTGCAATCTGGGCCAGGTAAGAATATGGACACAATGTCGCATCTGGCGTAATCTAAATCCCTAGTCAATAACAAGAGATAAGAACGTGAGCGCAGAATCACATTCTGAAGACCCGCAATCCTTTCAAGATATGTCATTGATGCTTGTCGATGATGACAAGCCGTTTCTGACCCGGCTTGGCCGCGCAATGACATCGAGAGGGTTTAACGTCATCACCGCCCAGTCGGTGGACGAGGCCATGGCCACGGTCAAATCGGCGCCGCCGGCTTTCGCGGTCGTGGATATGCGGCTCGAGGACGGCAGCGGCCTCGATGTGGT
This sequence comes from Hyphomicrobiales bacterium, assembly GCA_002869085.1. Lineage (GTDB taxonomy): Bacteria > Pseudomonadota > Alphaproteobacteria > Rhizobiales > BM303 > BM303. Next base: position 8,594 of record PKTQ01000336.1, read on the forward strand.
GTCGGCCCTGGCCGAGGCGCGCCCGGAGGCCCGGGTGATCATGCTCACCGGCTATGGCAATCTCACCACCGCGGTCACCGCGGTTAAGCTGGGGGCGATCGACTATCTGTCCAAGCCCGCCGACACCGATGAGATTTATGACGCGTTGATGGCCGAGGCCGGAGACCGGCCCGACCCGCCGGAAAACCCCATGTCGGCCGACCGGGTCAAATGGGAGCATATTCACCGGGTCTATGAGCTGTGCGACCGCAATGTGTCGGAAACCGCCCGCCGGCTCAACATGCACCGGCGCACCCTGCAGCGCATCCTCGCCAAGCGCGCTCCGCGTTAAGGCGCTTCCTGAAAAGTGGGAACCGGTTTTCGGGTAAAGAAGTGCGTCAAAAAACTGGAACGCGGTTTTGATGCGATCAAAACCAAAAATGCTCGAAAAAACCTAATCAGCCCAATGAACCCGCCGGGATAGGCCGCGCTCGCGCCCGGCCTCAGCGCGCCGCGATGACCGGCGAGGTCAGGCTGCGCAGAAAGGCCGCGATATCCTTGATATCCTGCCCGCTCATGGCCCGGTTGCGGGTGACGGTCAGGCGCAGGCCGGGGCGGGCCCCCGGTTCGCGCACCACGGTGATCGCCATGTCGTCGGCCCGCTCATCGCTCAGGCGCTTTTGCAGTTGTGACACCGCCATCACCCGGATCGCCTCTTCCAGCTCATTGACCGCGCCATTGTGGAAATAGGGCCCCGTCACCGCCACATTGCGCAGGCTTGGCACCCGCCAGGTCTGCGCTTCGCCGCCCACCAGCAGGTCGTATTTGCGCACGAACTTATTGTCGGGAAACACCGGAAAGGTGCGATAGGTGCCGAATGGTTTCACCAATCCGGCGCTGCTGAATGTGGGGTCGAGATGGCAGTTGCGGCAGCCCATCTCCTGGAACAGCGCCATGCCGCGCAATTGCTGCGGGCTGAGCGCGTCACGCTCGCCGGCCACGAAGCGGTCATAGGGCGATTGCGGGGTGATTAGCGTGCGTTCATAGGCGGCGATGGCCTTGGTGATGCGGGAGATGGTCACCGGCCCGCTGCCGAACACCCGCCGGAAGGCGCGGGCGTAGGCGGGTTTTGCCCGCACCCGCGACGTCACCGCCGCCAGGGACGGCATGCCCATTTCAACCGGGTTGACCAGCGGCCCCCGCGCCTGGGCTTCCAGGCTCGGCGCGCGCCCGTCCCAGAACAGGCGCGAGAGAAACGCCGCATTGATGACGCTGGGCGCGTTGCGGTTGCCTTTCTGATTGTCGATGCCGCTGGAGACCGCGCTATTGTAGTCGCCGCCCTCCGCCAGCCGGTGGCAGGAGGCGCAGGAAAGGGTCCGGTCCGCCGACAGATCCGTGTCGAAAAACAGGGCCTTGCCGAGGGTGATCTTGGCGGCGCTCTGCGGATTATTGGCCGGGGCCGGGGCCGTGGCCGGCAGGGCGCGCCACACCGGCCAGGATTTGGCCGGTGATGGCAGGGCCTCATGGGTGGCCGGCGGTAGTGGGGGCGGTGTCGGAGCCGGCGCATGCGCGGCAACCATCTGCTCATGGCTGAGGCTGTCGAGGTAAAGGATGATTCCGGTTTTCAGCGAAAAGGCGATCACCCCGAAACCGAGCGCTCCCATCAGGGCGATCCGCCCCGGCACAGACATCCTGGCTCGTTTGCCAAGCTCGCTGGCCACCAGCAGCAGGCAGGTCAGCCCGATGCCGATTATGGTCAGGAAAACCGGAAGGATACCGATATTGAGACTGATCATCGCTGATTCTCCAATCATTGCGGCCCGGCTTTGGCCTTGCGGGCGCCGAAGCGCCTGAGAGCCATGGCCGGACACAGGCCGGTCAGGCCGAACAGCCCCAGCAGCACCGGCGTCACATAGAGCAGCCAGTGCACCCGCTCCCATCCGCTCAGCCCGATCCCGGTCAGGATGAGGCTGGCGGTCATCACGAACATCAGCCGCCGGGCGGGGGGCATGCGCATTTTTTCAACTCCGGGAAAAGGGGGCTCACATATTCATGGCCTGCCGCCGCCGGGGGTGGATCGGCGCCGGCAGGCCGGGGCGTTTCAGGTTCGCGCCGGTGATCGGGGCATGCCTGAAACTTTGGGGCCTATTTCACCTCGACAATGTCCTTGCGGGTCGATTCGAAAAACGCCACCACGTCTTTCCGCTCCGCCGCCGGCACCTTGAACTTGTCGAGGGTGGCGCCGAGATGTTTCATCAGCCGCTCCCAGTCCTCAGCATCGATCTTCATGCCGATATGGGCGAGCTTCATGTCGCGGCCCCGGTAATAGAGCGGCCCGCCGGCGCTATTGGCGATGAAATCGATGATCAACTGCACTTCGCGCTTGATGCCATCCTGGCCGCGATGCGCCCAGAACCGGCCCATTTTCTTGTCGGCGACGATGCGGCCGGCCACATCCCAGGTCACCGCGGCGATCGCGTCATAGCCGCCCAGACGGTCATAAAGGCTTTTTTCGGCGGACTGCGCCGGCGCTGACAGGGCCACCAGGCCCAGCAAGGCCATCGCGCCGGCAATATGTCTGGTTTTCATTATCTCTCACTCCGTTTCTCGGTTGCAGGGTCATCAAGCTCCGGGCGTTTCGCCCTTGTGAATGGAGATAAATCATTGTATTGATATAGAGAAATTGTATTTATCAATACAATTGATAGGAAACTTGAATAAGTGATCTTGATGAAACTGAGACAATTGCAATTTGCCGCCGCGGTCGCCGCCCATCGCTCGTTCAGCAAGGCGGCGCGGGAATGTCATGCCACCCAGCCCACCCTGTCCAATGCCATTGCCCAATTGGAGGAGGAGCTGGGCGGCCGCCTGTTCACCCGCACCACGCGGCAGGTGGACCTGACCCCGTTCGGGGCCTATATGCTGCCCTTTGTGCAGGCGGTGCTGGATGCCGGCGCCGAAATGTCCGAGGCCGCCGCCGCCTATCACAATCCGGTGCATAAATTGCTGCGCATCGGCCTGTCGCCGCTGGTGGATGTGAAACTGCTGAACCGGATTCTGCAGCCCTATGCCAGGCGCCATCCCGATGTCAGCCTGTTCTTCAAGGAATGCCTGCTCGATGACCTTTCGCGCCGGCTCGGCGCCAATGTGATCGACATCGCCGTGGTGCCGCAAGGGGTCGAGGATGGCCCCTTCGCGACCTGTGGCTTTTATGACGACGAGCTCTATTACCTGCCCTGCGACGGCGGTTCTGAGCCGGCGCCCTCCGGCCCGGTGCGGCTGACCAACCTGCCCGATGTGCCGGTGATCATGACCGGCGGCGGCTGCGGCCTCAACGGGGCGCTGCAAAACCTGTTCGACGGCGAGGGCGCCCGGCTGCGCGCCTATCCCGGCCAGGCGATCAGCTATCAGGTCATCGAGGACTGGGCCGGGCTCGGCATCGGCGCCGGCATTCTGCCCGGCGCCAAATTGTCAGCCGACCGGGAGCGCGCCTGTCCGCTGCTCATGAATGACGGCCGTCCGGCGGCGTTCTCCTTTGGCTGGATCTGGCCTGAAACCGCCCGGCCGAGCGCCCATATCGGGGAATTTCTCGACTATATCCAGGGCACGGTCCCGTCCCTGGTGGCGGGCGGCGCCGAAGCGGCGGCGCCGGGGCAGGCCGCGGCCTCATAAGGTTGGCGCCGGCCCCGTCAATTGAGGCTGGAGAAATCCTCGCCTGTTTGGGCCAGCCGCTGCAGCAGCTCGGCAGGGGCATCGGTGGCCGCATTCTCCCCATGCCATTGCCTGATTGCATCGCGAATCCGCGCCGGCCCGGTCCGGTCCGCCCAGTGCATCAGCCCGCCGCGCCAGCGCGGAAAGCCATAGCCATGCACCTCGACGAGGTCGATATCGAGCGGCCGCTCGGCAATGCCTTCCTCCAGAATGCGCGCCGCCTCATTGACCATCGGAAACAATAATCTCTGCCGGATCTCTTCGGGGCTGAAGCCGCGCCGCTGAATGCCCGCTGCCGCCGCTTCTTCGAGGATCACCCGTTCAACCTCCGGGTCGGCCTCGGGCCGGCGGCTGCCCGCCTGATAGCGGTACCAGCCCCGCCCGGTTTTTTGCCCGAAGCGGCCCATCTCGCACAGCCGGTCGGCAATCGCCGCACTGTGTTCTTGCGCCGCCCCCGCCGCCTTGCGGTTGGCCCAGGCTATGTCGAGCCCGCCCAGATCCTGGGCCTCATAGGGGCCCATGCGCATGCCAAAATCGCGCATCGCCGCATCCACCTCGCCCGGCAGGCAGCCCTCCATCAGCAGGCAATCGGCCTGGCGGCGATAGGTTTTCAAAATCCGGTTGCCGATGAACCCATCGCAAATCCCGGCCAGCACCCCGACCTTGCCCAGCTTTTTGGCGAGCGCGAATCCGGTCGCCAGCACATCGGGCGCCGTATGGGCGCCGCGCACGATCTCCAGCAGTTTCATGATATGGGCCGGGCTGAAGAAATGCAGCCCGAGAAAACGCTCCGGCGCGCTACAGTCCCGCGCGATCTCATCCGGGTTGAGATAGGAGGTGTTGGTGGCCAGAATGCATGCGGGGCTGACCGCCTGTTCCAGTTCCGCAAACAGGCGGCGCTTCAATTCCAGATCCTCGAACACCGCCTCGATCACCAGATCCGCCTTCCCAAGCGCCTGGTGATCGAGCGTGCCTGAAAGCCGCGCCCGCCGCGCTTCCAGCTCTCCCTCATCGATGAGGCCCCGCTCTTTGGCCCCGGTCAGAATGCGCTCCACCCCGGCAAGGCCGCGCGCCAGCGCATCCTTATCCCGCTCCGCTAGCACCACCGCCAGCCCCGCGCCCAGAAGCGCCGCCGCGATCCCGGCCCCCATGGTGCCGCCGCCGACCACGCCTGCGAGGGCAAGCGGCCTTGGCGGCGCCCCCGCCAGCCGGCTCAGTTTCGCAGCCGCCCGCTCGGCAAAAAACATATGCCGCAGCGCCGCCGCCTGATCGGATTCGCGCAAATTCAGGAAGCTTTGGCGCTCAAAAGCCATCGCCGCCTCGAAATCCGCCTCCACGCCGCGCCGCACCGCCTCAAGCGCCGCCAGCGGCGCCTTTTGCCCCGCCGCCCGGGCCTGCCATTTGCGTTGCTGCTCCGGCCAGAACTCCGGCGCCGGCCTTGCCGCCTCGCGCCGCGACAGGGGCATGGGCCGCCCGGCGGCGAGGTTCCGGTCCAGAAACGAGCTTGCCGCCGCCACCGGATCGCCCTCAAAGAGCCCGTCCGCCGCCCCCAGCGCCAGCGCCTTTTCGGCCGCTGCCGGCTTGCCCCCCGCCGCCATCTCCAGCGCCGCTTCGGCGCCGATCAGCCGCGGCAGACGCACCGTGCCGCCAGCGCCCGGGATCAGCCCCAGCGTGACCTCGGGCAGGCCGATGCGGGCCGCCCGGTCCATGAGGCGCCAGGCGCAGCCGAGCGCAAGCTCGAAACCGCCTCCGAGCGCGCTGCCGTGAATGGCCGCGAGCCAGGGCTTGTCCGCATTTTCAATCGCCGCGATCACATCCGGCAGATGCGGCGCGGCGGGCGGCTGGCCGAACTCCTTCACATCCGCCCCGGCAATGAAGGTGCGGCCCTTGCAAGCGAGAATCACCGCCCGCACCTCCGGGTCCGCGTCCATGGCGCGCACCGCATCCAGCAGGCCGCGGCGCACCGCCTGCGACAGGGCGTTTACCGGCGGATGATCCACATTCACCAGCCCATAGGGGCCGGCGCGCTCTATCGTGATGGTCATGACCGGCTCAGTCCGCCGCCGGCCGCCGGATCATCGCGACCCGGAACCGGTTGGCGACAAAGGCCGCATCGGTCAGGCAGGCATTGCCGGCCGGATTGGCGCCGGTGACGTGATAGTCGCTGAAGGCCGCGCTCTGATTGACATGAATACCGCCGGTCAGATTCTCCGAAAGGCAGGCGCCGGCGGCGCTGAAGGCGTCCTCTGCCTGCGCCAGCACCGCCTCATCGCGGCTGTAAATGGCGGCGGTGATCGCCCCTTTCTCGCGCGCCAGCCCGGCGGCAAGTTTAATCGCCCGCCCGCTGTCTGAAGTTTCGATCACAAAGGCGATCGGGCCGAAATGTTCGCGCCGGTAAACATCGCTTTGCTCCGCCTCGACCCGGATCAGCGCC
>PKTQ01000159.1 GCA_002869085.1 Hyphomicrobiales bacterium
AGCTCATCGGCCAGCAGGGATTTGTGCAGCCACTCCCAGATCGGCTGGATCGAGGAGCGGTTGATCTGGCCTTTATATTTTTCGAACTGACGGCCGGTGACCAGCAGGTCCTCAAAAGGCAGGCAAAAGCGGCGCTTGACGCTCGGCAGGCGGTCGATATTCAGCCCGGCCTCGCGCAGGACCGAGCGGGCATGCACCATAATACTGTCGAACATGGGATCGTCTTTGCCGGCGCGGCGCCCCTGCTCGATCAGCTGAACCAACTGTATCGCCGCCTGAGGCGTCAGACTGTCGAAAAACTGTTCCAGTTTATCATTGGTGACGCTGTCAATGTTCATTACCGCTTACTCATACCAATACGCGAAACACTCAGGCAGAATTTTATGTATTATGATCAATTAGTTTTAACGCAAAGTTGCTTTTTTTCATTTCGGTGCACCGATCATTTCGCGCTCTACAGGCGGGCGCCCTAGCCATTGGCGGGCGGGGTCACGGCAGTAATGGATGAGGATGCAAAAAAATAAAGACGGGCCCGAGAGCCCGTCTTTTGGATTAACAGCAATTGCAACCGGGGGCGAATAATGAGCAAATTGCTTCAATCCGGTGTCATCTCATCAGAAGACCTGTGGATCATAGGCGATTTTGTCTGAGCCTGAACTGAACATGGCGTTCATTTTCGGTTCAGAAAACCCGCGCGCCGGGCGGATTCGTTGAGGCCGCCGGCAGCCCAGCCGCAACACCGCCTTCAGGCCGCCGGCAGCCGCAGCACCGCCTTCAGGCCGCCCAGATCAGACAGTTCCAGCGTGAAATTGCCCTTATAGAGCGAGGCGATATCGGCGACAATCGACAGGCCCAGCCCGGAGCCGGGCTTGGATTCGTCAAAGCGATGGCCGCGCTTGAGGGCGGTTTTCAGGCTTTCCTCGGGCAGGCCGGGTCCGTCATCCTCGATCAGGATATGAATGAATCTCAGCCCGTCCTCGTCGGTTTCCTCGGGCGTGACGGTGACGGAGATGGTATGGCGTGCCCACTTGAAGGCATTATCGACCAGATTGCCGACCATTTCCTCCAGATCCTGCTTCTCACCGCGAAACTTGACCCCTTCGGCGCAGTCGAGCCCGGCATCGATGCGCTTATGCTCATTGACCCGGTTCAGCACCCGTAAAATGCCTTCCAACACCGGTTCAACGGCGGTGCTGGAGCCGATCACATTGGCCCGGGCCGCCACCCGGGCGCGGTCGAGATAATGATTGACCTGATCGCGCATCACCCTGGTCTGCTCGGTCACCTTGCCGGCGAGATGGCCCGGATGGGCATCGGCCTCATTGGTGAGCACGCTCAGCGGGGTTTTCAGGGCATGGGCCAGATTGCCGACATGGGTGCGGGCGCGTTCGATGACCTCGCGGTTATTGTCGATCAGCACATTCAGCTCGCGGGCCAGCGGGGCGATTTCGGTGGGGAAATCGCCTTTCAAACTCTGTTCCCTGCCGGAGCGGATCGCCTCCAGCGATTTCCGGATCCGCCGCAGGGGCTGCAGACCGAGCTTGACCTGCAGCAGCACCGCCGCGATCAGCCCGACGCCGAGAAGGGTCAGGGCGATGATCAGGGTGCGGTTGAACCGGGCCATGACCTCGCTGGTGCGGCTGTGATCGCCGGCCACGGTGAACACATAGGGCGAGTCGGAACCGGGCAGATAAATACGTTCTTCCACCACCCGCAGAGTGCGCTCGCCGGGCCCGGTGAGGAAATAGGCGCGGGATTCAGCCTCGATCTCCTGCTTGCTCCAGGGCTTCAGCTTAAGCCGGAATTCGAGCAGGGAGGCCGAGGCATAGACCGGCTGCAGGGGAAATTTGGCCTCCATGATCTGCCAGTACCAGCCGGATATGGGAAATTCGAAACGCACATCATTGAGGTTCTGGGACAGCTCAAGGCCGCCCTGCTCGACGCCGATATTGGCGATCAGGCCTTTCAGATAGACATTGAGATAATTGTCGAAATTATCCTCGATGATCTCGCTGAACAGGGAGGACAGCACCACACCGGTGATCACCAGCGCCAGGATGCTCCAGCCGGCGGCATAGAGAAACAGCCGCATGGCGAGCGAGCGCAGGGTAAAGAGGCTGCGTTTGGGGATCAGACTCATGCAGGTTTTCCATTCTGCGCGGCCAGCCGTGCTGGCCCGAATGGGGAGAGGATGCCGGACGGGGGCGCATTTTCAAAGCTTTTCCGCGCCGCAACCGGGCATTTTTCGCGCCGCGCCGCGCCGGCGTGGCGGCGTGGGCGGCCCAGACCGAGACGCATGGGCATGCGCCCTCGGGCATTGTCGGTTTCGGTTGGATCAAAACCGCGATCTGTTTTTTTATACTGACGCACTTCTTTATCCGAAAACCGGTTCCCACTCTTGGCAGAAGTGCTCTAACCGTCTTCCGGCTTGGCCAGGCAATAGCCAAGGCCGCGCACGGTCTGAATCATTCCGGTCTTCAGTTTCTTGCGGATGCGGCCGACAAACACCTCGACGGTGTTGGAATCCCGGTCGAAATCCTGATCATAGAGATGTTCGACCAGCTCGGTGCGCGAAACCACCCGGCCCTGATGGTGCATCAGATAGGCCACCAGGCGGTATTCCAGCGAGGTGAGTTTGATATGAATGCCGTTTTCGGTCACCCGGGCGGCGCGGGTGTCGATGACCAGCGGCCCGCATTCCAGCTCGCTGGTGGCATGACCGGCGGAGCGGCGCAGCAGCGCGCGCACCCGGGCCAGCACCTCTTCCATGTGAAACGGCTTGGCGACATAATCATCGGCCCCGGCATCGAAGCCGGCAACCTTGTCGCTCCAGCGGTCACGGGCGGTCAGAATCAGCACCGGCATCTTATGCCCGTCCCGGCGCCAGGCCTCGAGCACGCTGACCCCGTCCATCTGCGGCAGGCCGATATCCAGGATCACCGCGTCATAGGGTTCGGTCTCGCCAAGAAAATGGCCTTCCTCGCCGTCAAACGCCGTATCGACCACATAACCGGCATCGCCGAGCGATTCCTTCAATTGCCGGTTCAGCTCCTTATCGTCCTCGACAACCAGCAGCCTCATGCCTGACCTCCGCATCTGGCGCCATGACGGGGACAAAAGGTTCACCCGTCATGCCTCAACCCATTCCTGTCGATCAACCCTATCCGATTTTCGGAAGGTTGAACCTGTTTGCACCGCTCCATTTGTCCCCCTTCGGGCCTGCCCGCCTGATAAGGGATATGAATAGTCTAGCGCATGATCTGGCCGGTGGCGGCATTCACGGGGATGATCCGCACCCGGTTCCGGTCCAGAATTTTCACATTATACACAGAGCCGTTGCGGCGCACCCCCAGAACCGTGCCTCGCACATGGGACTGGGCCGAAATCACCGCCTGGCCGGCGCCGATGTCCCGCCCGCCGCCGCTGCCAATATTGCCGCCGCCGCGGGTGCGCACGCGGCGATTATAGCGGTCGCGCAAAACGCCGGAGCCGCTGCGGATCGTCCGGGAAGGGCCGGCGGCCGGAAAACGGCGCAATCTGATGCGCGGGCGAATACGCGGGCGAATGCGCAGGGACCTGGTACCGCGCAGACTGCGATTCTGCACCAGCACCAGCGGCGAATCAGCCTTTACGGCGCGCGCATCAACGCCCGGCCCCACCGCAAGATGGGGCCCCGCCAATGCCGCCGACGACAGGGTCAGCACCGCTGCCACAGCCATGTTCAGCAGGAATGTGCGCACATTCCACTCCAATCGAAAAACTCAACTCGTTGCTTAATGATAGCCGCGCAAATCTGAATGCCCCCTGAACGGCCTTTCCGGTTCCGGACGGTTCCGGACGGTTCCGGCCCGTTTCGGCAGGATCAGACAGCCTCGTCCGGAGCATCGCTGTCGCTTGAGATAATCCAGTTTCCCAAATCTTCAACCGCCACGTCGCGCTCGCTGACCGTTTTGCCGCGCATCGAAATACCGGCCCGGTGCACGCTTTCCGGATCGCCGGAGATCAGGGGATGCCAATCCGGCAGGGCGCGGCCGTCGCGCAGAAGCCGGTAGGCGCAGCTATCGGGCAGCCAGTCGATCTTGCGGACCTTGGCGGCGGTCAGGGTGACGCAGCCGATCACCCGCCTGGTGTAGTTGGTGCAGCGGCAGCTGGTGTCATCCAGCAATTCGCAGGCCACGGATGTGGTGACCCGCGCGCCGCCGTCATCGTCTATAAGCTGAATGAGGCAGCAGCGGGCGCAGCCGTCGCACAGGGATTCCCACTCCTCGCGGGTCATTTCCTCAAGCGTCTTCGTTTCCCAGAATCCCATCGCCGTCACTTTTGCTGTATTGTCGCCATAAACTGATGATATTGAACAGATGCGCAGACATATGGCACAGCTAACTGGCACAATCCTTGAAGATTGATGATCAGCGATGCCCCACCTGACCGTAGCCGTGCGAGTTTAAAACGAAACCGTGTCAAAACGAACCATATTTGAGAGGATACAGGCGGCTTTTCTGGCTCAGGACGCCTGGATCAATGACAGCGCCTATCAGCTGGCCCATCGCATCCGCGACGGCATTACCGGCTATTCGGGTCTGTTCGAGCGCATCTATGTGCGCGGGCCGGCCCGGTTTTTCCTGGAAATCACTTCCGAGGCGCTGCTTCCGGCTCTGATCATCGGCCTCGGCACCGTGGCCTATGCCCTGCCCGAGATCAAGGACGAGGCCTCCCTGTGGACCGGCAACCGGAAATACAGCGTCATCTTCGAGGACAAATTCGGCAATGAGATCGGCCAGAGGGGCATTTTGCATGACGATACGGTCGGCATTGACGATATTCCCGAACATGTGATCAATGCGGTGCTGGCCACCGAGGACAGCCGGTTCTTTTCGCATTTCGGCATTGATATCATCGGCACCTTCCGCGCCCTGGTGACCAATGTGCGGGCCAGCAATATCGTGCAGGGCGGCAGCACCATCACCCAGCAATTGGCCAAGAACCTGTTTCTGACGCCGGAAAGAACCGTGCGGCGCAAGATCCACGAGGCTTTTCTGGCGCTGTGGATCGAGCAGCGCAAGTCAAAGAAGGAAATCCTCAAGCTCTATCTGGACAGCGCTTATATGGGGGCGGGCTCGTTCGGCATCGAAGCGGCGGCCCAGACCTATTTCAATCGCTCGGTGCGCGATATCAATCTGCCCCAGGCCGCCATGCTGGCCGGTCTGTTCAAGGCCCCGACCCGTTATGCGCCGCACCGCAACCTGCCGGTGGCGCGGGCGCGGGCCGCAGTGGTGCTGGACCGGATGGCCAAGGTCGGTTTCGCCACCCAGGGCGAGGTGATCGCCGCCAAGCTGAACCCGGCCGAGATCATCCGCAACAGCAAGACCGAGGGCTTCAGCCCCGATTATTTCCTCGACTGGGCCTATGTACAGACCCAGAACATCGTCAAGGGCCGCGCCTATGCGCTGCGGGTCAAGACCACGATCGATCCTTACATCCAGCAAAAGGCCGATTATGTGGTGCTGACCGAGCTGCAGAAGAACTCCAAATCCCGGAATGTGGATCAGGCGGCCCTGGTTGCGGTGGCCACCGACGGGGCGGTGCGCGCGATGGTCGGCGGGCGGGATTATGGCGCCAGCCAGTTCAACCGGGCCACCGACGCCAAGCGGCAGCCGGGCTCGGCGTTTAAGCCGATCGTCTATCTGACGGCCCTGCGCGAGGGCTACCGCCCCGGCGATCTGGTGAATGATTCTCCGGTCAAGATCGGCGACTGGTCACCCAATAATTACAATCGGCGCTATCGCGGCTATGTCACCCTGAACACCGCCCTTACCCATTCGATCAACACCATACCGGTGAAACTGGCCGAGGAAATCGGGCGCAGAAATGTGATCCGCACCGCCCGCAAGCTGGGGATCACCTCGAATCTGGTGCCGAACCGCTCGCTGCCGCTCGGCACGTCGGAGGTTTCGGTGCTGGAAATGGCCGGGGCCTATGCCACTTTCGCCAGCGGCGGGCGCGAAGCCAAGCCTTATGGCATCGTGCAGATCCGCACCCAGGACGGCGGCCAGGTGATCTATGATCACGACCGGGACAGCAAGCCACCGCAGCAGATCATCAGCCCCAGCTATATCGCCGATCTCAACGGCATGCTGGCCAATGTCATCACCCGCGGCACCGGGCGGCGTGCCTATCTGAGCTATACCGACGCGGCCGGCAAAACCGGCACCACCCAGAGCTACCGGGATGCATGGTTTGTCGGCTATACCGGCGAAATCGCCACGGCGGTGTGGTTCGGCAATGACGATTACCGCCCCACCAACCGCATCACCGGCGGCTCGCTGCCGGCCCAGACCTGGCAGCGCTTCATGACGGCGGCGTTCTCCAAGGAACAATTGCAGGCGCCGAAAGTCGCTCTGCTGAAAACCCAGCCGGAAGCCGATCCCTATATCGGCACCGGAGGCGCGGGCTATTATGACGACGAGATCGAAGACAACCGCCGCTCAATGACCCTGCCCTTCTACCGGGACTATGGCAGCGGCTATACCAATTCGCGCGGCGGTTATCGCAGCTACCGCGTGCCGGGCGAAGCTGATGACGATATTTATTACCGGGTGCGCCCGCGCGATCCGGTGCGGATTACCGGCGATCTCAATGACCGGACCGGTAGCCAGGTGCGCTATGTGCGCAAGAAAAAGGATTTCTCCAGGCGCGGCGCGCGGCGGCGCAAAATGCAGCGCTATAACAGCAACCGCCATTTCAACCAGCGGCGCGCGCCCTGGCAGTAAGGCGGCGGCATTTTCGAATTTTGGCGTACCGGTACCTCAAAGCGGTTCTGTTTGGCGGCATGATCTGGTAATTGTCATGCGAAATGGTCCTGGCGGCGCGCCCCGGAATGAAACCGATTGGGATTTGCGGCGGGATGCCGGTCCGGGCTTGGCATTGGCGAGGGGGGGCATGCAGCGCCGCGATGACGGCGATGAAGGCGTGGTACACCATGGGTTCCGGAGGGGCGGTTGCGTCCATATTTTAAACTGGCGGCTTATCTGCTGATCGGCGGGCTGATCGGGCTGGTTTCGGCCTGGGCGGCGATCGGCGATCAATACGGCCTGTTCCGCAAGCAGTCGGGTCCGTGGATCACCTGGCCGAATGCCGGCAGCCCGGAGGCCGACCCTTATACCATCGCTCATTTCGCCCGCGCCGGCATATTGCCGGCCAAGAAGCTGGAAGTGCTGTATTTCTATGCCAAGACGGATTCGGCCGGCCAGCCGATCCTGGCCCGGTGCACCTATACGATCAGCGGCGATGTCCTGCTGACCAGCGCCTGGTCGCTGACGCTCTATGATGGTGACGGGCAACTGATCCGCAATCCGGCCCGGCGCTATGGCTTCAACAACCGCAATGTGATCAGGGGACCGGACGGGTCCTATGTGATCTGGCTGGCGCCAGCCGCCAGCCCCGGCAACTGGCTGCCGGGGGGGCGCAGGGGCGCCCGGCAACTGGTGCTGCGGCTGTATAATCCGGACCGGGGCTATGTGGGCGCACCGGAGGCGGTGCCGCTGCCGCAGATCAAGAAGACGGGGTGTAGCGCATGAACTGGCTGTTGCGGATTCTGGTGGTCGGGCTGATTGCCGGTATCGTGCATATCGCGGCGGTGCTGTCGGTGCCGGCATTCAGCCCGCAAAACCCCGCCGTGACCGCAATGCAGGACCTGCCGGTCAATCAGATGGCGCTGATCGCCATCGAGCCGGATGACGAGGCGCCGTTCGAGCTGGAAAATCCTGATATGGCAATTGCGGTATGCCGGTTCGATGCGCGCAAGGCGCCGGTGCGTTTCAGCGGGCCGCTGCCCAATATGTTCTGGTCGCTGACCATTTATGACGACAAGGGCAGGAATGTGTTTGCGCTTAATCATGCCCAGAAAGTGTTCGAGGCCTTCGATCTGGTGATCGACAGCAAGAACCGGGACATAGAGCCGGGTGAAAAAACCCTGATCATCCAGAATGTGACGGCGACCGGGCTGTTGATGCTGCATATTTTCAGAAGCAGCGCGGTCTATGCCCAAACGGTGTCGGCGCTTTCCGGCGAGCTGCAATGCAGCGAGTTGCAACCCTGAGCGCAGCCCCTCCTCACAGGGGCGCGGGGCCGCCGGCCAGCCTGACCGACCCGGGCGGCAGGCGCCGGGCCAATAGGCGCTGATACTCCTGCAGATCGAGCAATTGCCGGCGCGCCGGTTTCATATTGGTGCCGGGAAAACGCAGCGGCGTCAGATGCAGCGCCTCGTCATAGGCCAGAACACGCCGGTCCATGACCGCCAATGTCCGGGCCATCACAGCGCGGTTCTCTTCGATGCGGGTTTCGGCATCGCGGCGCTCGCGAATGGGGTAATCCGGATTGACGCGCAGATGCCGGGCGCGGCTGCGGTCGGCGCGCAGCACCTCGGCCATGGCCTGCTCGAAACGGCGCAGGAAATGGCGATCATCGCGCATATGGGCGCTGATCACCCGCACCCGGTTTTCGCCGTCCTTGAATTTTTCCCGGTCGAGGCGGGCCACATAGCGCCCGGGCGAATTCCAGTCGGCCCGCGCCTTGATCAGGTCGGCGCGCTCAATCCGGCGCATGGTGCGCTCCATAAAGGCCGGCCTGCCATAGGGGGTGACCAATTGTTCGGCGGCGGCGCGCAGGCGCTGCTCGGCCTCGGTATGGCGGTAATGGGAGACCGGCCGGTTATGGGACTTCGCCACGCCCCTGGAAATGGCGGGAATGATCTTGTCGTCGAACACCGATTCGGGTTTTCGGCCAAGATCGCCGGGGGTGGAACAGCCGGCCTGAAGCGCCAGCGCCAGCGCCAGAACAATCGGCGCGCACGTCCACTTCTCAACCGTGGTGGTCATGATCCTATATGCGACAGAGGGCGACAGCTCATGCATGATGGGTCCGCCCCCTGCCTTATCAAAATTTCAGCCGGCCTGACGCGCCGCGCCATGAGCGGGCTATTCCGCCGGTCCGTCGCCTACCGAACGCTGCACAGCAACCGTCTTCACGCAGGCTTTGTCACGATTCACCCTGATTCCGGGGAAGATGATGATCTTGGCCTCACGGTCCTGATTGGCGGAGGGGAGCGTTGGGGCGCTGGCCTGCCGCCGGCTGTTGGGAAGCGACTGGAATTGTAAAACGATACCCATATCAGTCTCCACGACTCATCTGCCCGCCCCCTTGCCGGTTAGAAGCTTTGGGCGGACAGATAAAGTTAAGACTTGTTAAGGTTAACAAAGCGCTAACAATTGCCCTGGGGCGCGGGAAATCCGCCTTGCCCCCCGGATCAGCCGGCGGCGGCGGCCCGATTTTCGCGAACCGAGATGTAAATTCCGCTGGCGATGACGATCAGCGCCCCGATCAGCACGGCGGGCTCGGGCGTATGGGAAAAGATGAAATAGCTGGCCATGGCGGCGAAGATCAGCTCGGTATAGCCGAAGGGTGCCAGCAGCGAAGCCTGGGCGAAATCATAGGCGCGGATCATCACATAGCCGCAAATGGTGACGAGCAGCCCGACCGCCACCAGCATCAGCCAGGCGGTTCCATCTGGCTCGCGCCAGACGAATGGCGCGAAGGCGGAGGCAACGGCGAGCACGAACACCGAGGTGAAGGCCAGGGTGACCGTGGCCGGCGTGCCGCCGGCCAGTTTGCGGGTCAGCAGCAGATGGGCGGCGAAAAACACGCCTGAGAACAGGGCCAGTACGATGGCCGGGGAAATCTCGCGAAAGCCGGGCCGGATCATCACCAGCGCCCCGATGAACCCGACCAGGATCGCCGACCAGCGCCGCCAGCCCACTTTCTCGCCCAGCACCAGCGGCGCCGCGGCGGCGATCATGAGCGGGTAGTTGAAGCCGATGGCGACCGTATCGACGATCGGCATGGAGCGGATGGCGGTGAAGAAGCACAACATGGATGCCAGCAGCAGCAGGGCGCGGATATAGTGAACGGGTGAGCGCAGCACGCTAAGCGCGGCGGTGCCGTGCAGATGCAGGGCAACGGGCACGATCAGGCTCGACTGCACGGCGGAGCGCACCATGATGATCTGCATCAGTTCAAGATCGCGCATCAGAATCTTGACCATCGAATCCATCAGCGGCAGCAGGGCGACACTGGTGACGATCAGCGCGATGCCGACCAGTGGCCTGGCGCTTGATTTATGATTGAACTTTGCGGGCATGATCAGCGCCTTACCGCCGATGGGCGGGCTTGGCAACCGGAATCGGGGGCTCGGATCAGGCGCCGGCCTTTAAGGACGGCTCCGGCCGGGATGCCTGCCTCTCGATCTTCGGCAGCAGCGGCGTGATTTCGGCGGCGGCGGGCAGGCTGACCACCACGCTCGTGCCGGCGCCCTGGCGGCTGTGAATGCGGAACGTCCCCTCATGCAGTTCCACCAGGCCCTTGACGATCGACAGGCCGAGCCCGGTGCCTTCATATTTGCGGTCATAGGCGCTGTCGGCCTGGACGAAGGGCTTGCCGAGACGGGCAAGATCATCGGCGGAAATACCGATGCCGCGATCGATGACGGTCAGTTCCACCTGGCCGGCACGTTTTTGCAGACGGATCGTGACCTGACCGGCCGGCTTGCTGAATTTGATCGCATTGGAGACAAGGTTGATCAGAATCTGGCGGCAGGCGCGCTCATCGGCATTCAGGCTGACCGGGTTGGCGGGCAGTTCCAGGGTGATGCCGAGATCGGCCTGGCGGGCAACCGGCTCGAGGCTCGATTTGACATTCTCGATCAGGGCGGAGACGTCGAAATCGGCATATTCGAGCGAATATTTGCCCGCATCCAGCTTTGACATGTCGAGAAGATCATTCACCAGCTGCAGCAGATGCTTGCCGCTCTGATTGATCAGGGCGGAATATTCCCGGTGGCGCTCATTTTCGAGACGGCCGAACAGATCCTGGGTCAGGATGTCGGAAAAACCGATAATGGCATTGAGCGGGGTTCTGAGCTCGTGGCTGATATTGGCCAGGAAATGGGTCTTGGCGACATTGGCCTTTTCGGCGACATCACGCGCCTCGATGATCATTTGCTCCTGGGCCTTCTGCTCGGAAATATCCCGCGTCACCGCGACGATATCGCCGCACTCATCGACCCGGCAGCGCATTTCGGCCCAGACATATTCCGGCGGCGCGGCGGGGCCGGCGTCGCGGGCGATGCGGAATTCGACCGCCACCGGTCCCTTGCCGGCATAGGCGGCGGCGAACACGGAGAGGAAGGCCGGCCGGTCGAGCAGGTGCACCCGGTCGAACAGACCATCGGCGAGCAGGCTCTCGGCGCTGCAATTGATCAGGGAACGGGCGGCGTGGGAAACGAACATGGCATGACCGTTGCGGCTGTGGCGGGTGATCATGTCGGTGGTGTTTTCGGCCAGCAGGCGATAGCGCGCCTCGCCTTCGCGGACCGCGCTCAGCGAATGGCGGTGCAGGCGTTCCACATTCATCGCCACGCCGCCTATATAGATAATGACCGACATCACGCCGATGGCCATCAGCACCGGCAGTTCGATGCCGAACTGGCGCGGCGGCGGCAGCGCGCCCGCAAGGCCGGCCAGATGCAGCCCGGCCAACGCCGTGCAGGCCATCATGATGGCCGCGAACACCGCCCGGCGCGATGTGGACAAGGAGGCCTCGACCGGAATCACGATCAGCCAGGCGATCAGAAAGGACTGCACCCCGCCGGTCATCGCCGCCACGAAAGTCACCAGGCAGGTCAGATTGGCCGCCGACAACAGATGCGCGGCTTCCAGGCGGCCGGTACGGGACAGAAAGGCGGCAATGGCGATCGGGGTCATCAGCCAGATGAAGGCGATGGTCTCCACAAGGCCGGGCTTGCCGACAATCGCCAGATAAAGCGGAAAGGTGCACAGCGCCAGCAGCCCGCTGAAAAGCTGGGCCGAGATAAAGCCGCGATGGCGTTCGCAGGCCAAGGCATCGGCGCGCACGCTGTCATGGACATAAGCGCGCAGCGCCTGCTGCATCCCCGCAATGATGCGATAAAGTTTCACCGTCCCTTACTCGGCGATTCTGACGATTCGCCGTCCCTTTCTTTATGGAGATCAGCCTAACCCGCCGCCCTTAAGGAATACTAAAACCAGCCGAAAATGATCTCCTTTGCGGCAGGTCGGCGTGTTTTATTTATTTTCCGAAAGAATTTTCGCCCCCCGCCGAGACCCATATCCGACCGCTCAAAGGGGCGGGCATGACGCCCCCTCACCCTGCCCGGCAACCCGGGCGGCGGCGATCAGAGCGGGGGCGGGCGGCGCCGGCGGCGCGCTGCACAAGGGCCGCCGGCGCGGGGGGGATCGCGCCGCCAACCCCCGGTTTTCCGGGCTTTTTCAGGCTCTGACGATTTCAATCAAATTTGAAATAAATATCTAAAAAATACTGATCGAATTTCGCGAAAAAACCCAGAAAATCATCATTTAAATCTAGCTACATTTTAGTGTATAAAATTTTATACTTATATAAATCTAATTTAAATCAAAGTATAACTCCAATTATTACTTATCATAAAAATGATGCTGCTAATTTCATCGCCATCAAACGACGAACGCCACCCCGAATAACACAACAATATTGGGTGGCTTATTGGTGGTTTCATATGAAAGGGCACTTCAATGACCATTATACGAACAGCTTTCTGGCTCACAATCATTGTATTCCTGCTCCCGACCGGCAAAAAAGGCGACGTGGAGCATGACAGCAAGGTTTCTCTCAACAGCGCGGTCAGCGCCGCCACCCAGACCGCCGGCGACCTGGCCGGGTTCTGCCAGCGCAATCCGGATGTGTGCGCCACCGGCAAGGCCGCGATGCACGATTTTGGCGTAAAGGCCAAATATGGCGCCCAGAAAGTGATGGAATGGGCAGCGAGCCCGTCCGTGACCAAGACCAAAACGGAGCCGAAAGCCAAGATTGAGCCGAGCGCATCGGAGATCACCCACTCGATCGGCAAGCAGGCCGACGCCTCCAGCGCCATCGCCTCGAAGCAGGACCGCAACATGAAATCCGACCGCCTGCCCGTCCAGGTTCGCCAGCAGGGCCGCACACGGATGCCGTCCCAGAACACGCTGACCCGTGAGGATCTGGCGCCGGCATGGAAGAGCCCCAAATCGGCGTAGGACACAAGAATTCAGGGCGCGCAAGCGCCAACAGGTCCGGCGGGGCGGGCCGATATATGAAGCAAGTTTCCGGCGCTTTTGCCGGGCACGCACCCGAAGACGCGGTTTCCCCTGCCCTTTCGCCGTAGTCCGGGTGCGTGTTTTTTATCCCAGCCAAGGCCGGTCCCATCGGGGCCGGCCTTTTGCGCAGCGGGCAAGGCGGGCTTGCCCCACCCGCCATGGATGACTATGTGTAGCCGCACATCTTTTGACAATTGCGCGGGCGAAGCATCATGGCCATTGAACAGATCCTTGAAGATTTCGAAATGATCGAGGATTGGGAAGACAAATACCGCTATATCATCGAGCTTGGCCGCGAATTGCCGCCAATGTCGGAAGAGATGCACAGCGAAGCCAACAAGGTGCATGGCTGCGTCTCCCAGGTCTGGCTGCATACCACCGTCGGGGAAGCGGCGGCGGACGGCTCGCCGGTACTTCACTTTCTCGGTGACAGCGACGCCCATATTGTGCGCGGACTGGTGGCGATCCTGCTGCAGGTCTATTCGGGCAAGAGCGCCGATGAAATCATCGCCACTGACGGGCTGGCGATTTTGCAGAGCATCGGGCTGCAGGACCATCTCACCCCGCAGCGCTCCAACGGCCTGGCCTCGATGGTGAGGCGGGTTCAGGACGAGGCCCGCGCCGCCAAGGCGGCCTGAAAGGCCGGCCACCGCCCCTCCTCCAGGACGATTTGCAGAATGTCAGTGGCTTAAACACCCCGGCAGGCCGCTCACATTACGGCGGCTGGCCCAGCGCCGCACCGCCTGCTCCAGATGATCCAGCGACAGATCGAGATCCGGGTCATCGCGGCGATCCTCGATCAGTTTGCAGGCATGGGCGGCGGTGGTGCGGTCACGCCCGAACAGGCGGCCAACCTCGCTATAGCTGAGGCCGCAGCCCACATGGGCCAGATACATGGCCACCTGGCGGGCAAAGGCGGTCTGGGCGCGGCGGCGGGTGCGGGCGCGCAGTTCGGTTTCCGGAACCCGAAAGGCATGGGATACGCTTTTTTCGATGTGACGCTGCAGGGCCATCGTGTTGATCCCCTCGCCGCGGCCCCAATTTCCGGTCGGCACGCGGGCCGACGGCTCAACTTCGTTCCTGTCACACATCGCTTCATCCCTTCCTCATGCAAACCCTGACTGTCTCTACGGAGTTAATGAGATTATGTCCCGCAAAGATAGGATTTTATGCCTGTTACCCCATATTTTTAGCTGTAATGGGAGGATATGGGGATAAGTTTTTGTGTAATTATGATATTATTCCTATTTTCTGCCTATTCATGCCAGAGATTCCCGGATGGCACCGGACAAATTTATCCCCCCCGGCGTGATGATGACGGACATTTGAGGGCGGAACGCGCGGGTCCGGCCGGACACGCCCCCACCCGGCTTCTGGCGCCGGAACCGAGGACAGAGCCCCATGCCCAGCCCGCAACACGGCACAAA
>PKTQ01000399.1 GCA_002869085.1 Hyphomicrobiales bacterium
ATCGGCAAGCAGCACCTCCTCCACCTCGCGCGGATAGATATTGGAGCCGCCGGAGATGATCATGTCCTTCGAGCGGTCGATCAGGCTGACATATCCGTCCTCGTCCATCCGGCCGATATCGCCGGTATGCAGCCAGCCATCGCGGAGCGCGGCCCGGCTGGCGGGCTCGTCATGCCAATAGCCGGCCATCACCGGCGCGCCGCGCACCAGAATCTCGCCGCTGTCGCCGCGTGCCAGCTCGGCGCCGTCCTCGCCGGCGATTTTCACCCGCACCACCGATTGCGCCATGCCGACCGAATTGAGCCGGGCGCGCCAATTGGGGTGGCTGCGGTCCGCCACATCGGCGCGGGGCAGGGCGGTGATGCACATCGGGCATTCCCCCTGGCCGTAGATCTGCACGAAACGCGGCCCCATCACTTTCACCGCGCGCAGAATATCCGCCTCATACATCGGCCCGCCCGCATAGACGATGGTCTTGATGCCCTCGCCATTGCGGCCCGAAGCCTCGGCCGCGTCCACCAGTCGGCGCACCATGGTCGGCGCGGCGAACATCGACACCGGCCCGATCCGCGGTGCGAGGTCGAGAATTTCCTCCGCGTCGAAGCCGCCGCTATCCGGCACCACATGACGGCAGCCGCGCAGCACATGCATGAAATTATAAAGCCCCGCACCATGCGACATCGGCGCGGCATAAAGAATGGCGTCTTCACGCCCGACCTCATCCACATCGGCAAAATAGCTCAGGCTCATCGCGGTCAGGTTTCCGCAGGTGATCATCACCCCCTTGGGCCGGCCGGTGGTGCCGGAGGTGTAGAACAACCAGGCGAGATCATCCCTGTCCATTCCGGCCGGGGCGGGCAGGGGCTCGGCCTCGTGCAGGGCCGCGAAGGCGGCACTGTCCACCGCGATGATCTCCGGTGCCGTGCCGGCCGGGCCTTCACCATCCGTGGCTTCATCGGATAAGGCTGCCAGTTCCGCCGCCATTGCCCTGGTGGTCAGCACGATTTTGGCGTCCGCATTGCCAATGATCCAGGCGGCCTCGCGCGGATGCAGCTTGGCGTTGATCGGCACCGCGGCGGCGCCAGCGAACCAGATGCCGTAGAGCGCCTCCAGATAGGCGGTGGAATTGCCCATAAAAATCGCCGCGCGTGCGCCGGGTTCCAGCCCGTGATCGCGCAAAGCGGCGCCGATACTGGCCGCCGCGCGGGCAAATTCGCCGTAAGTGGCAATGATGCTGCGCCCGTGCATCAGCGCAGCCCCTTCCGGTGTCCGCGCCGCGCTGCGCACCAGCCATTCCGCCGGGTTCATGTCGTCGCCTCCCGCTCAGCATGGGTCTAGACAACCAGCCTATACCCACGCCGCGCCGGAGCGAAGCGATTTTACGATCAATACCCGGCGGCTCAGCGGCTGGTTAATGGCACTTTTTGATATAGGCGCCGAAATGGCGGGCCGTATTGGCCATTGACTGGGCCTGCCACCGGCTGGCTGGGCCGGACACAGTCAGGATCAGCCCCGGGCTGAATCTCGGGCAGCTATTGGAACTCATCACATACCACTTGCCGCCCAATTGTCCTGCCCGTCCCTGGGCCTGATATTGACTGCCGAATGAGCCGGCAATCGCATAATAGTCATTGGCCGCCTGACCGGGATAGGGCTGCGGCTGGGGATAGGGCTGCGGCTGCGGATAGGGTTGCGGCTGCGGATAGGGTTGCGGCTGCGGATAGGGCTGCGGTTGCGGATAGGGTTGCGGCTGAGGAAAGGGCTGCGGTTGCGGATAGGGTTGCGGCTGAGGATAAGGCTGCGGTTGCGGATAGGGCTGCGGCTGTGGCTGCGGCTGCGGATAGGGCTGCGGCAGCGGGGCGGTCCCCGGCGTTGCGGGCAGGATTTTCTTGGTCAGCCGGTAATGCTCTCCGGCGGCGGTGAACATGCGCATCTTGTTGCTGGCAAGGCCCGCAGGGTCATGACAGAAGGAGCACGGCTTGCCGGTTTGGTTCTGAAACAGGGCAATCGCCCCGGCGGGTTTCGGCGCCCCCGTAAGGCCGGCCAGCAGCACGGCCAGCGCCAATGCTCCCAGCGGCGCCCTTGAGACATTGCCGCAGGAAATGCGGTCAACCAGGCGGGAATGAAGCAATAATGTCTTGGTGGTTGTTAAATTGTGCGAATGAGTAAACGACAGTGAACAGCGAAGCTGCATTCTGATTTTGGGGTTCATTATTTTTCTTTTCTTAAGCCGGGGGGGCGTGAGGCCAAGCGCTCAAACAATCATAGGGAGCGCATAATCAACCGTAACTAGAAAAATTCTAATTAGCAATCATCTTGAAGCTGTCCAGCGCGGGCGACGGGGCTTATCTGGCCAGGGCGA
>PKTQ01000218.1 GCA_002869085.1 Hyphomicrobiales bacterium
CTGCCGCTTGGTCAAAAAATGGGATGACTGGATTGAAATTCGCACAATAGAATTAAGAAAACAGATTTCAGTACCAACGCCCGCTCACCGGACGGTTACACTGCATCTTGAACTAAGGTCCAATAATTCGGAGTCGCATAACTTGGATAAACAGCAAAAGTCCCGCCTCTAGGCTTTCCTCTCACCCTCATCCCCCTATTGTTACAGGCTGACTGTCTGAGTAAGAAACTCTCAGTCCTCAAGGTTGTCATCGGGATGCCTCTATGAATTATGCTTCCCCTAGATGGGTTGAATGTTTCTTTGAATATAACAATTCCATCGTACAATATTGATAAATCTCCAGCCCCATGGGCTTTGCCTTCTGGACACGCCCCGGTCCAAGAAATATTAACCGACTGTGATTCTATTATTTTTCTATAAAAAAGTTTTACCCGACATTTTTTTGATTTATCTGAATACCATTTAGATATGTTATTTTGTATATTATAAATTCTATCATATATTGATGGATAACTCTGAGAAAATGAGATATTCGGCGATAAAACCAGCAAAAACCCTAAGATAACAGCCATGACTGTGATGGCATTTGAATGACACTTTTTACCACAACCCATGGGAAACCATTTCCCATGGTGGATAGAAGCTGCACTCATATCAAGACATTGAAAGTAATACATAATTTTTCTGGAAGCGATTGTTTTTTGCATAACTCCCCTCCAAGCGGCCATATGCAACCTTAATGATGCACCTAATGACGGATATCTGGCAACACCACAATCATTGGCTATGCCTTTATCGGGATGATTATTTAGGCCCTGTTGACAAACTGGATTCCCAAATCAACCGAGATGTGATTCAAGATACCTTTTGGGGAAGACATCTTGTCTCATTTGCCTATGGAAGACGCCGAATGGACGTTTTTTTGACCCCTTTATCACATCGATTCGCGGGCACGGCAAACGACTTGCCAGAAATCACCGACGTGTACTGGACAGAATATTCTGGATAGCCCGCACCGGAAGCCAATGGCAAAACCTGCCAGAGGAGTTTGGCAAATGGTCATCCGTGCAAGCGCAATCCCCGTGAACTCCGGCTATTTAAGCGTTAGAGATCCATCTGGGGAAAGGTGGAACATAAAACGCAGATTCAGAGACGGATCATTGACTTGAGCATGAACAGGTCACGGGTAACATATCGGTTCCGGCACATGGCCATCATTGACGATAAATCTGCACTTTTTGCACCTCATTTCACAAATGTGGTGATGGCTGTGCTTTTACGCAGGCTGTCAATACGCTGCCTTTCTTGGTTGAAGGCGACTAACTCGCGGCTTGAAAGTTTCTCGGGCTTTTCTGCACGCTTGTAACTCAATAGATCAACTGCTTTGCCCGAAACACGAAGTTCATAGTGAAGATGGGGGAGGCCTGCATGCCCAGTGGAACCAACATATCCGATGATCTGCCCCTGACCAACCTGTTTTCCCGGCTTGATTCCGCGTGATATGCGACTCAGATGCGCATAGGCGGTTTCAAACTTCTCAGAATGATTGATAAGGACAAAATTGCCGTAATCACCTTCCAACCCAGCCTTTATAATGTTGCCGTCGGCCGCTGCATAAACTGGAGTACCAGATGGAGCATAATAATCAACGCCTGGACGCATTCCAGGAATTTGCGGTGTTAGGTGAGAAGCCATCCGAGCACCATTGACTGGTCTGCGCATCAGGGATTTTCTAGCACTGTTACCATTCTCATCAAAATATCCGGTAACGCCACTGGCAGTTTTGAAACGGTAGTAGGCGTACTTTTTGCCCATGGCGTTCATTTCAGTATAAAGCACCCCTTCATCCTTGCCTTCATTGGCGTAGAAAACCTCAAAAACTTCGCCGCGGGCAACTTCCTTCTGAAAATCATCCATCCCATAGTAAAGGATCGCCGCCATCTTGTTCACTATCCGCCGAGGAATATTCTGGTTTATAGCGCTGGCATAGAAGGAAGACCGGATGCGCGCGCGAGACCTATGGTAGGTCTCTGTTTTCTGTGGTGTGAAGTAGGCGAGATCATATGCTTTTGATTCACCTATCCGCTTTACCGTGACCTTTTGCTTTTTGCCATAATTTGCTGATGATGCCGCGGCGGCAATCTCCGATGGATGAATTAATTCATAAGCGTCTTCTTTTGTTAGCCTGAGAGCCACTTGCCTTTCGTTGGTATCTAGAATTATCCATTCAGGTCGAAGTACACCATTCGCACCAGGTGCCGCCATTGTCATTCGAATTACATGCCCCTGTCTCAATTCCGAAACAGGAAACACCCTGGTCATCTTGCGGGCTATATCATAGGCGTAATCTTTATTGATGCCGGCCCGGGTCAATACACCATAAATGGTATCCCCCTTTTCAATCGATAGAGTGATAACTTCAGAATCTCTTACCTTATCTACGTCGATTACACGTGGAGTGCTGCCGAATTTGTGCTTGTAATCCGAAGGGGCCATCCATGTCTTACCAAGCTTGGCAAGCGTCGAAGGGCGCGGCTTGCGCTGCGGCACCGGAGGTAATGACCTACCGCCGCCTTGATGATCCGAAACGCCAGAAAGGCGCGCCACCCGTTTGGGTAACATATTCGACTTGCCGAGGGAGATTGTATCAGGTGTTAAACCTATTGTTGGTTTCTGCGAGTGCTTATGTTCCCTTCTTGCTTCAGTTTTCTTTTTTCTGTCAAGAAACCGGAATTCTTCCTCTAATCGTGTGAGGCTCTCTGGTGCCTGCCGACCATTGGTAATGCGTTTGACCTCTCTGCGCACTCGCTTCATCATGGTGCTAATTTCTAGATTTGGCGTCATGATGTGCTTCAGCACTGCAGCGGTAAACGGACTGTTTCTTTGGTTATGTCCATCCTCCGCTATTTCCCCTGGCGCAGCAGCATACACAATTAGTGACTGGCTATCTCTTATTGGTATGTCAGCCATTCCACGGGTAATACGTCCTGAGCGACCGCGGCTCAACATTCTCCGATTTAAAGAATTGGCCAAAGGATTATCCCTGCAGGAATCCAGGAACAAGAGATTTATCTTCGCCTGCTCACCCATTTGGGAGATGATGTTTTCGATACTTATAGTCTCTTTGCGGATATCACTCTCATTTTCGAGCCTACTATCCACTGGCATTAAAAAACTCTCATTCTGATACTGCATGCCATGACCTGCATACCAAAATAAGGCCACTTCAGCCCCATGGAGGCGGTTTGAAAAATCTGCGATAACAGCTTCAAATCTTCTTATTGCTAAATTACGTTCCAGGACCACTTCAAAGCCCAATTGCCTCAGAGCGTCAGCTATATCTTCGGTATCATTATCAGGATTGAGTAGATGCCCTGTGTGGGCATACTCGGAATTGCCTATAACGAGGGCAATCCTGCTTGAGCTTCCAGGCGAGATGCTAAAATATTGTTTTGACTTTGTAGAGCCACTCCATAATTGAGCAGCATATTTCAGGTCCATATTAGCCCGTTCAGATTGGCCTAAAATTTTGAGAACACGGCCCCGGAGATTATACGCTTCCGCGAGAGCATCATTGTACTTGATAGCATTGCTAAAATCATCAATTGAAAGCTCAAGGTAATCCTTCACGTTTTTGTAATTATCATCTAACGGAAAACTTTTTCTGCTTGGCCGGAGTGAATGATGGATCACGCTGGAACTCTTAGGCATCTGCATTAGCTGCCAAACATTACCCCCGGCTTTTGATGGTGCAGCATAAATGACGTCACCCCGCTTGAGCACATCATCAGATCCTTTGAGCTTTGGACCGAGCCCGCTATTGCCCAGTGCTTTCCGAGCCCATTTCATTTCAGCAAAGGGTATCACACCTCGTTCCAGACGCTTCTCAACCTTGCCATCTTTGAGGCGATTGGGACGAAGTCCAATCAGTGCACCGGTTCTATCTACCCGCAGCACAATTGCAAGACGCCAGGGAGCAATATCCTGCATTACCGGAATTCTTGATAACACACTTCCCCAGTCGTCATTTGGGACAAAGTTCAATACTACTCCCCGCCAACCCTGTCGGCGGTCGAGAATAATCTCTGCCTTTCTTTTTAGTGCTTTACCCCGGCTATAGAAAAGCTTGGCCAGTAAATCTTCATTCCAGCGATTAGCCTTGATCGCGACCGTGCAGGCCTTGATGCTTTCATCACTACTTGGGCCCATGCAATTCTGAATAACCCCTGCTGATGCCGGCCCAGCCTGAACCAGAAAGATGATTATCAGATAGATCCGTCTGAACACAGATATTCCCCCAAAGCGCTCATTACTACCATGATGATGCGCATATCTGGCAGCACAATGATCACCAGCTACACGCCTATCGGGGTGGAATTCAGCAAAAGGTCGGCATGTCCATAAAAATCTGACAATGGACAGGGGGCAGAGCACATCATTTTCGTCTTATAAGGCAATCTGGCTTGCCAACAGCTTTTATTGCCGCGCACAGTCTAACAGCCTCTTCCTTAGTTGCTACTAATCCAATACGAAGTCGGAAGTACACACCTCTCTCACCTAAATCCGCTCTTTTGATTAATACCTGGTAGTCTCCTACTACATTGGGGTGTTGACTTTGCAATCGATCAAACTCAGCAAGCGCATCAACCTCTCTGCGATGTGAAGCGATCTGCACAACATATCTTCCTTCTAAAGTCTTGTCAGAACGGTTCGACAATCTGGAAGCGAAAGTCGTGGCATAGGAGACATTAGGCATTTTCTTGGCAGCCAGAGGTGGCCGTAATGGGTTCTTTCTTGGTAACGGCATGCTCCCTTTGAGTGTGGGGTTGATCGCTATTAGCTTAGTCTTATGTGGTGAACTGGCATGGCTTGGAACCGTGAAACGTAAAGGTTTGAGTTCTGCAGCTTTTCTTCCACTTTGAATCCCTCCCTCCCCGATAACGACGAACGGAGCCCAGATGGCGGGGTAAGCGTTGGCGGGATTGGAGCGGTCATTCATCATAGCCAGCATGGACCGACGCAGGGCCTCGGACCTGCCTATAGTGGGGTCCTGCCTGAGGATCTCGAAGGTCTTCGAGGTGAGCTTCACGGCAGCATCAGATTGAACATTCCAGTGCGAGACAAGAAGTGCACGGCTACCCGCATAGAAGAAGGCCCTCGCAAGGCCCGACAAGGCCTCAGCCCCCGGCTTGCCCGCCGCAGCCGTGTTGCAGGCAGACAGAACAACCCAGTCCGCATTCAGCTTCAGCTGCGCAACCTCACTCGCCATCAATAGACCATCATCCTGGGTGCTGGCCTTGTTGGGTAGCGTAAGGGCTAGGGCTGGTTCAGCCTGGCCGCCCGCCTCTTGTGTCTCTCCCGCCACCAAGGCATGGGTGGCAAAATGAACAACACGGTAGTCCTTGAGTGTGTCTCTCTTCACAGCCGTCTCTGTGGCCTTGTCCCTCAGCCTGATCTCGCTTGTCGGAGCCCCAAGACTACGGGCCACGGCCTTCAGCTCCTGCTCTGTCTCGCTAAGACGGGGGAGCGTCTCGCTCAGGACCCTGATATTGGCAACGCTGCCCCGGTAGTAACTGGAATAGGCCCGGGCCACCCTCTCGCCCTTTCCTTCAGTTCCGTTCCTGTTGAAGATGGGATCACCATATCCCCTATAGGGCTTTGCAGCATTCCCCTTAGCCGCAAACACTCGCAAGGCCCTCAGAGAGGACACAGAAGGCAGTGTGGTGGTGGCATGGGTCTTCAACAGCCATGCTGCGTTTCTGTAGCCCGCAAAGTCCGGTGTGGCTTCAGCAGGCGGCTCCGTAACCAGCAGATGGAAGGGCAGGCTGGTCAGGGCCCCTGAGGGCACGATCAGCAGATGCTTCTTGTCCTTGATCAGATCAGCAACCGGACCTACCAGTTCCTTATAGAGCTTATGGGCTGCCTTCAGATCAAACAGCTTCTCCTCATCAACCTCTTCCATCTCCAGTCCAGTCCGGAGTTTCTTTACCGCTGCCTCGATATCCTTCTTGCTCAGCTCAGAGCGTGCCCAGCGGATCCCTTCACGGGTGATGGCCCACAGAAAGGTGTACTGAGGTGTCACAAGGTATGCCAGCAGGGCTTCATCCGGCCCCAGCAGCTTAATGACCTGCCCCATACTCAGAGGTTTGGGATTAGATAGCTCGGCAAATTCCGGGAACTCACGCTCAAGCCGGGCATCGATCTGGGCAATCTTCTGGTCCGTATCCTTCAGCCCGGCACGGATGAGATCAGCCTTGCCTGCCCCCCCTTTGCCCTCCGGGGCACTGACAACCTTGATCAGATCTTTATCAAGCTTTTGCCAGTGATTGATCAGGTCCTGTCGTTCCCTCACAAATACACTCACAGCTGAATTGCCAGACCCTAACCGAGCCGCCATCTGGCTCAGAGCTGCCCCGGCCGAAGTGCGGCCCGCCAGCTGCGCGGCTTCAAAAGTCTCTGGTCCAAGCTCTCCTAACCTTGATGGCTCTTGGGACGAGAGGTTCCAGGCCATGCCAACCATATTACGGAACACATAGCGCACATGGCTCAGTTCCTGTGTCTGGCCTTTCTCTCCTGCTTTGAGAGACCTGTCAGCCCGATTTGAATGGATTGAGACAGAGCGGCGAACCAGATCATAGGCCGCGTCATAACGGCCCTGAGCCCGATAGACAATGGCCAGATTGTTGAGACTAGCGGCCACATCAGGGTGGTCCCGTCCCAACTTCCTCTCCCGGATCGCCAGGGCCCGTTTGTGCAGCGGAATGGCCTCATCATAACGACCCTGCCCCTCATAGACATTGGCCAGATTGTTGAGGCTATCCGCCACATGAGGATGGTCCCGCCCGAGCTTTTTCTCCCGGATCGCCAGGGCTCGTTTGTGCAGCGGAATGGCCTCATCATAACGACCCTGCCCCTGATAGATTAGGGCCAGATTGTTGAGGCTATCCGCCATGCGAGGGTGGTCCCGGCCCAGCTTTTTCTTCCGGATCGCCAGGGCCCGTTTGTGCAGCGGGATGGCCTCATCATAACGACCCTGGGCCTGGTAGACATTGGCCAGATTATTGAGACTTGTCGCCACATGAGGATGGTCCCGGCCCAGCTTACTCTCCCGTATCGCCAGGGACCGCTTATAGAGGGGGATGGCCGCGTCATAACGGCCCTGGGCGTCATAGACAGCAGCCAGACTGTTGAGATTATTAGCCACATCAGGGTGGCCCCGGCCCAGCTTCTTCTCACGGATTGCCATAGCTCGCTTTTGGAGTGGAATCGCCTCGCCATAACGGCCTTGTTCCTGATAAATAATGGCTAGATTGTGAAGGCTAAGGGCCACATCAGGGTGGCCCCGGCCCAGCTTCTTCTCAAGGATTGCCATAGCTCGCTTTTGGAGTGGAATCGCCTCGCCATAA
The DNA here is from genome assembly GCA_002869085.1 of Hyphomicrobiales bacterium. Classification (GTDB taxonomy): domain Bacteria; phylum Pseudomonadota; class Alphaproteobacteria; order Rhizobiales; family BM303; genus BM303. The sequence continues at coordinate 7,407 of PKTQ01000218.1, forward strand.
CGGCTCTGTTCCTGATAAATAGTGGCTAGATTGTTGAGGCTCGCTGCCACATCAGGATGATCCCGGCCCAGTTTTTTCTCACGGATCGCTAGTGCACGTTTGTGGAGTGAGATGGCCTCGTCATAACGACCCTGCTTCTGGTAGACAATGGCCAGATTATTCAGAACATGATGTTTTGTTGGGTTCAGCTTAATTGCTTTTTTGTAATCGACAATGGCAAGATCAAACTGTCTCTTATTCCGATACCCATATCCTCGTTGAGTATATGTCACGGCAAGGTTGCGGCCACGCAACCGGCCCGAGTTAATAAGCCGCGTGCAGGCTCTGATGGACTTGTCGCCACTCGCCTTAAAGCAATCCTCCACCATCCCGGCAGATGCCGGCCCAGCCTGAGCCGGAATAGTGATGATCAATATGGCTATCAGATAGATCAGCCTGAACACAGATCCTCCCCCAGATACTTCGTGCAACCATGATGATGCACATATCAGCGCATATCTAGCAACACCACGATCACCAGTTACATGCTTATCGGGATGGATTTGCTTGCTGTCAGATCGCAAATTCTCAGCTTTGTTATTGAGTATTTTAGCAAATTGACCAAGCGATCGATCACTCCGCCACTAGAAGCTATCGGATACAAAACAATTTAGCTGTAGCATATTTTAAACTCATGCATCCCCATACACTCCAAACGCGGCCGTTGGGTACCGCTCACGCGCTTCATGCCATGAGATAGCCTGAACCATTGAGTCGACCTGATCGTCGTGAGCGGCCTTGGGGAAGGCCATGACTTCCATCCTGAAGGCTTCTAGCCAGGGGGCGAATTGAGGGAGGAACACACGCCCCTTTTCAATTTCGATTGAGGCTTGTCCCGCCCTGGTTTCTTTATCGAGTTTGGGCCGATAAGAAATCGGATGGATATTCTTATGCTGCAATTCCTGAATGAGACTGATTCCCGAGCCGTGTTTCTCTATGACAAGATTTGCTCGCTCATATCTGCGGTATAGCTCAATCGCCTTCTGACAAAGTTCCGGAAACAGATAGCGCTGCCGCTGAACATCTAGCAGATAGTAGCACTTGTTGTGCAGATGCCATGTGGTGCAAACAGACCAGTCAGCATTGTCACTGTTGGACATGGCTGTATCCCAGCTCTGGATGATCTTGTCACCAGGTCGGAATATTGGTGGCTCTTCATAAGTCTGAAACCAGGACCATTTGATCATGCCACCATCTAAAGGCACAGGAGCCTGGAGATATTGCGCTGAGAAGGCCATCTCGCCCATATCCTGCTTGAGACCTTCCAGGGTCTCGAGAGGCTCTCTGATCGCATCTAGTGGCTCTCCAGGCAGCCTGTGGTGATGGTTGTCATGACCGACGGGGATGCTCTCCGGCTCCTGGGCTATGGCTGGGAGATTGAGATGATCCCAACGCCCTGTATTGAGGAGTATGCCAGCCGGATCGTCCACATGGACCCGTTGCATGACGAGGATCATCTTATCGACACGTTTATCGTCTGGCCGCGATGCAAGCGTCGTGCGGAGCCACTCATTAGCTTTTTCTCGCTTGGCCTTTGACATGGCATCTGCGGGCTTCAGCGGATCATCAATGATGAATAGATTACCCCCTCGGCCTGTCAAGGTTCCGCCGACTGAGGTTGCGAAGCGACCTCCTCCATTGGAGGTCGTGATCTCGCTGGCTGTGTTTTTGGCAATGCGCATTTTTGGGAACAGCACGTGATACCAGGCTGAGGTGACAATCTTTCGAAAGTCCCGTGAGTGTTTCTCAACCAGTTCATCGCCGTAAGAGATGCAGACGATGCGCCGGGTTGTATCCCGGCCCAGGATCCATGCCGGTAGCGCCACCGAGATGATGATCGACTTGAGAGAACGGGGTGGTACACTCACGATCAAGCGCTGCCGCTCGCCATTAATCGTTTCTACAACAGCATGGCAAATAGCATCGATATGCCAGTTCGGGATGAATGCGTCTCCGGGATTCAGCTCCTTAAATGCCACCTCCACGAAGCTCCGAAAATCTTCATGCAGGATAGCTTGAGCAAGTTGGCGATTGTCATAATCTTCTGATTGTTGAGTTTGAAAGGTATTGATCATGATTTTTCACCCCCGCCATCTGGTTGACAAGGTCCGCCACTTTCTTCGTCTGTTCCAGATGCCCGTTTTAGAAAGGCTTCGATGAGATTCTTCTCATCCACGGGAAATGGTGTCTCGTTATCCCCAAACTCCTCTCTGAGCATGCCAGCCTCCTTAGCGAGGATGATCAGCTGCTGAAACGCTTTTAAATCCCCTTTCAGGGCTTTTTGCTGAACCACCTGGAGTGAGGCCTCCAGTTTGCTCATCTTCCGCCTGTGGCCATTGACATTAACTGTGACTTTTTCATTCAGGGCTTTCTGAATGATGGTCGCAGCATTTTTCTGCCCCTTTGGGCGCCCCTTGGGATTGCCGGACTGGCCCTTCTTGAAGCGGGAGTGAATAGGGGTCTTGGCATAGCCAACTTCATAGTTATCAGTGTCGTCTTTACTCATGATGTCACCTCCCGGAGTCCATCCTCGGATTTGGCATCATGGTGGCTTGATTGTCTTTGAGCGGCCATCTCATCGAAGGTTTGCCCTGTCTCGGCATGAAACGCATCATCATGGGCGCAAATCTGCCAACGGCGGATTGAGCGGTCCACATATATAGGATCGATCTCGATCAACTGAGCGCGCCGCTTGGTCTTCTCAGCCGCGATAAGCGTCGAGCCGGATCCTCCAAAGGCATCGAGGATTATGCCGCCCCTTGCCGAGCAGTCCCGCATGGTATCAGCAATCATGGTGACAGGTTTAACGGTAGGATGAAGCGCTAGTGCTTCCATTCGGTCGGGGCCGGCACTGTTAACACCGCGATACTCCCAGACATTGGTGCGATATCGTCCTGACTGCCCGAGCTCAAAATTATTGATATGGGGTGCCGTGCCGTTCTTAAAGGCAAAGATCAACTCATGGCGGGAGCGATAGAAGCTGCCCATACCGCCATTGTCCTTGGCCCAGACGATAAGGTTCTTCAACTCGGTATATTGTTCTTCGCCTGCGACAAGAATCTCCGTCATATGCCTCCAGTCCATACACACGAAGTGGATGGAGCCGTTAGAGGAATAATGATTGAGGTGCTTGAAGATCGACATCAGGAACCAGGCAAACTCTGCCCTCGACATCTCACCTGATGCCATGGCGAACTCATCATGCTTGGTCCGGCCCAAGCCACTGACATGACCCTTCACCGGGACATTATAGGGCGGATCGGTGAACACCATCTGAGCCCGGTCCTCCCCCATCAGGGCCTCATATGTGCTCGCATTGAGGCTATCCCCGCAATAGATACGGTGATCACCACAAATCCAAAGATCGCCTGTCCGGGAAACAAGGGCGCCCTTATCAAGTGGTGGCAATTTATCGTCCTCATCTGGCGCGCTTCTATCTTCAGGGGATTGCCCATCTATGAGGATATCGATCTCGGATGGCTCGAAGCCGATCACGCCAATATCAAAGGACAGGTCTGGAATGTCGATAAGGGCCTGCAGCTCAATCGCCAGAATCTCTTCATCCCAACCTGCATTAAGGGCGAGTTTGTTATCGGCAATGACATAAGCGCGCTTCTGCTCATCGCTCATATACTCGATGAGCATGCAAGGGACAGATCTCATTCCTATAGACTGGGCAGCCACCATCCGCCCATGCCCGGCCAGGATGTTGTCTTCAGCATCGATCAGAACCGGATTGGTAAATCCAAAGGTCTCGATGCTCCGAGCGATCTGCTTGATTTGCTTCTTGGAATGTGTCCTGGCGTTACCTGGCCAAGGCTTCAGCTGCGAAGGATCGCGCTGGGTAATGTTTGATGGTGCCATATCTGGCTCCTCTTCTTTTGAGGAACCAACTCGGCATAGTTCGACTGGATCCTCAGATGAATGATCCGTATCCGTGTGCTCACGAAATACAGGCCCCATCAGGCTATCCAGCCGTCAGTGTCGATCCGCCATCGCCTCGTTAATCCATCCAGAAAGAAGGAAATCCATCCTTCTCGAGACCATCTAGATCTAGCGATTTTGAAGCTTATCCCTGTGAAACCTTCTGTCAAGGCCCCTTCAAATTGAGCTTGCCCCGTCATTCACTTGAGCGCATTGAACAAACGACCAGACAAAGAATAACTTATTGATACAATGTTATATTTAGCCTGATCACTGCTGGGGAAAGCTGGAAAAATCCATTTCAATTTGTTGAGAAAAAGAACAGTTATTTAGCTGACAGAGCAACAAAAACCACAAAGCACGGGTCTAACCCCGGTCATTTGCAGTTATTGATTCCTCCGAAAATCATGAAATGGCTGGCGGTGAATCCCTGACATTCCACTGGACTTCGAGGCCTAGAAGAGCGTCACTGTCCTTGCGCGGCGGCGTTGATTTTGAGCCACCTCCACCGCCCACCCGGCCCCGGCAAAGCCCACGTCGGGCTCTATCAGTGACAGCGCCAGCATTGGGCTGGCGTCAAACTGAAGGAGGCGAACATGGCCACCAAGAAAGACAGCATCATTAAATTACTCAGCCGCTCGAATGGCGCGACCATTGCCCAGATGCAGAAAGCCACGGGCTGGCAAGCGCACAGCATCCGCGCGGCCCTGACGGGGCTTCGCAAAGCAGGTCACAAGATCAGTCGGGATAGTAAGACTAAGGGGCTGGCGGTGTATCGCGTATCAGCAGAGGCCGCATCATGATCAGGAAAGGTGGCCCGTCTGACATATCTGAAGAGCTGACAGCTATATTGGCAGCGTCACGAGCCGAGCTTATTGAGCAGTGGATATCCATCTATAAGAAACCGCCCCCTAAAGGCATCAGCCACAGACTGCTGGCATACAGCGCAGCATATCAAAGGCAGGTCAAAGCCTTTGGCAGGCTGAAATTAACAGCCCATCGCAGCCCATCTCGAACTGATAAGCGAGATAAAACAGCGCCAACAGCCCTTCAAGTGGGAACCCGCCTGATACGGGAATGGCACGGGCAAACCTATACGGTCGATGTCTCGGATCAGGGCTTTCTGTGTGATGGCCGTCATTACACATCCCTCACACAGATCGCCAGTGCCATAACCGGAGTGCGCTGGTCAGGCCCCAGGTTCTTCGGGCTATGAGCAAACGAGTTCACTGCGCCATCTATACTCGCAAATCCACCGATGAGGGCCTCGAGCAGGACTTCAACAGCCTGGATGCCCAGCGGGAGGCCTGTGAGGCCTATATCCAATCCCAGAAAGGCCTCGGTTGGGTCATCCTCAAAACGCACTATGATGATGGCGGCATATCCGGCGGAACCATGGAACGCCCGGCCTTGAAAACTCTCCTGCTCGACATAAAGAATGGCAAAGTCGATCTTGTGGTTGTCTACAAGGTTGACCGCCTCACCCGTTCTTTGACCGATTTTGCCAGGATCATCGAGACTTTCGATGAGCGGGACATATCGTTCGTCTCCGTCACACAGCAGTTCAACACAGCCAACTCCATGGGGCGCCTGACATTGAATGTGCTGTTATCGTTTGCCCAGTTCGAGCGAGAGGTCACGGCAGAGCGTATCCGTGACAAGATCGCCGCTTCCAAGAAGAAGGGCATGTGGATGGGAGGCCTGCCTCCTATTGGCTATGATGCGGTTGATAAGAAGCTCATCGTGAATGACGCCGAGGCCAGAAACGTGCAGACCTTGTTCCAGCTCTATCTTGAGAAGAAAAGCGTCCCCCAGGTGATCATTGCGGCAACAAAGCGAGGAATCCTGACCAAGAAGCGCAGATATAATGGTCGTCAAACAGGCGGCATTCCCCTCACCCGTGGGCATCTCTATCAGCTGTTACGCAACCCCATTTATGCAGGCCGTGTCCAGCACAAGGGCAAATGCTATCCCGGCCAGCATGACGCCATCATAGATCAGCGCATCTGGGACGACGTGCAACGGCAGCTTGATCAGCAAGCACCGAAGCGACAATCAGCGCACAATGTACAACAGGCCTGTCTGTTCATCGGCTTCATCTATGACGAAACCGGTGATCGCCTATGCCCCTCTCACGCCCGGAAAGGCAGGCGCCGATATCTATATTACATCTCTAAGCGGCTGGTTCATGAGCCCGGCAATACGGAGAACTCATGGCGGCTACCTGCCAGGGAGCTGGAGAAAACTATCATTCATGGCCTCACCAACCTTTTGAAAGATGAGTGGCAGTGGATGAGGGTTATCGGCAGTGCGGCAAGGACGCCGGATGATCTCAAACGAATGAAAGCGCATATCGGCGAGTTAGCGAACAGGTTAGAGGCATCAGATCCGGCGGAGAAACAACAGGTCATCAAAGACCTGATCATGAAAATCGTAATCACGCCGGGAACCATCAAAGTTCAGATCAAAATTGCCAGCGCTCTGCACGATATCAGCCTTCCCTTCCATACCAAGCGGCGCGGTGTGGAAAGCAAGGTCATTATCGGCGGCAAAAAGGATGCACCCGCATCACCTGACGAAAAGCTGGTCGGGCTCATTCAAAGGTCTCAACAATGGTGGCGCTGGTTCACCGAAACCCCAAATGCCTCCATCAAATCACTGGCAAAGCGTGAGGCCATTGATGCATCCGATATCACGCGCTATCTGCCACTGGCCTTCCTAGCTCCTGAAATTGTCAAAGCTATTTTGGAAGGCCGGCAACCTGCTGAGCTCAATGCTGAGCGACTGAGGCAACTCACCCCCATTCCTGCCGACTGGGGCGCCCAAAAGCAGTTACTGGGCTTCGTGAGCTAACCATCCTCCCCGCATCAGGCACCATCATCACAACCAAAAAACTGGGAGTCAGAAATGGCCCTCAGAGACTTTTGGCTGAATATCGCCATACTGGGACATCAGAGACCGTCTCCAGGGCCCTCGACAACCCATTCTACCCCCGAAAACCGCAGAAAACGGGGACTTCTCAGAGAGCTTCCTCTGGGTGCCAAAATCGCTGGGGGTGAGTGGTGGGCCCGGCAGGACTCGAACCTGCAACCAGACCGTTATGAGCGGCCGGCTCTAACCAGTTGAGCTACAGGCCCAGCCTCAGCGCCATCCCC
>PKTQ01000109.1 GCA_002869085.1 Hyphomicrobiales bacterium
GATGCGCACCCATTGCGTCCGGCCCGGCACCCGACTTGACACCCCAGCAGAATCAACGAAAGAGTTGATCTTAGAGACATCTATGCGGCCTGAAAGGACCCATAATGCTGGGGGGAGCGCTACCGCTGTTGCGGTTGATCGGCGGAACGGCCAAGGACCTGGCGCCTATCGTGCTGATCGTGGCATTTTTCCAGCTCGTGGTCCTGAAACAGGGCATCCCCAACATTGTCGACATGACCGTCGGCCTGCTGCTGGTGATGCTGGGACTGGCCATTTTCATCCAGGGCCTGGAAATGGCCCTGTTCCCTATCGGCGAATCCCTGGCCAATGCCTTTGCCCGCAAGGGTAGCCTCATGTGGCTGATGGTGTTCTCATTCGGGCTCGGTTTCGGCACCACGGTGGCCGAACCGGCGCTGATCGCCATTTCCGGCGAGGCGGCCAGCACCATGGCGCGGGCCGGCGCGATCCCCGACAGCGAGCTATCGCGCGGCAATTACGCCACTGCTCTTCGCTATACGGTGGCGGTGGCGGTGGGGGCCTCGATCATGCTGGGGGTGTTCCGGATCCTGAAGGGCTGGCCGATCCAATGGCTGATCATCGGCGGCTATTTGCTGGTGGTGGCGCTGACCGCCGTGGCCCCGCCCGAGATCATCGGCATCGCCTATGATTCAGGCGGCGTGACCACGTCGACCATCACCGTGCCGCTGGTCACGGCGCTGGGCATCGGCCTCGCCTCGTCGATCCGCGGGCGCAACCCGATGATCGACGGGTTCGGGCTGATCGCTTTTGCCAGCCTCAGCCCGATCATCTTCGTACTCATTTTCGGGATTGCGATACAGACATGATCGACTGGATCACCACGCTTGGGCAAACCACCATATCGACCGCCTTCGATGTGATTCCCATTGCCGGCATTCTGGTGTTTTTCCAGGTGGTGGTGCTGCGCCAGAAAATCGCCAATCTGGAGCGGCTGATCATCGGGGCCGGCTATGTGCTGCTCGGCCTGTCGCTGTTTCTGGTCGGGCTGGAAAAGGCGCTGTTTCCGCTCGGCAAGGAAATGGCGCGCCAGCTCACCGACCCTGCGTTCATCGCCAGCTCGTCCTCGACCGAGATATTCTGGCTCAAATATTACTGGGTCTATATCTTCGCTTTCTGCATCGGCTTTGCCACCACCATTGCCGAACCATCGCTGATCGCGGTGGCGCTGAAAGCGAAGGATGTGTCGGGCGGCTCGATCGGCGCCTGGGGGCTGCGCCTGGCAGTGGCGCTGGGGGTGGCGATCAGCCTGGCGGTGGGGGCGTTCCGCATCGTGACCGGCACCCCGCTCTATCTCTATATGATCGTCGGCTATGTCATCGTGATCATCCAGACCGTTTATGCGCCGCGGATGATCGTGCCGCTGGCTTACGATTCGGGCGGGGTCACCACCTCGACGGTGACGGTGCCGCTGGTGGCGGCGCTGGGGCTGGGCCTGGCCTCGACCGTGCCGGGGCGCAGCCCGCTGCTGGACGGGTTCGGGCTGATCGCGCTGGCCAGCCTGTTCCCGATGATCACCGTCATGGGCTATGCGCAGATCAGCGAATGGATGGCGCGGCGCGCCAAGGCCTCGGAAGAGGCGGAAAAACTGAAGATTGAGGAGGCCGGGAGGGCATCATGAAATTCAAAATGATCATCGCCATCGTGCAGGATGTGAAAACGGACCTTGTGATCAATGCGGCGCGTGAAAACGGCGCCACCGGATGCACCGTGATCACCAGTGCCCGCGGCGAAGGACTGACCCCGGCCAAGACCTTTCTGGGCCTCACGGTCGAGGGCCAGCGCGACCTGGTGCTGATGATGGTCGAGGAACATCTGAGCCGCCACATTCTGGAGGCGATCAGTACGGCGGCGGGCTTCGAGGCCGAACCCGGCACCGGTATCGCCGTGACCATCGATCTTGAGGATGCGGTCGGCTTCAGCAGTCAGATCAAGACCATTGAACAGGAAATCGAGAGTGAGATATGACCGAGAAACATGACTATATTACCGTCGCCGATGTGATGACCCCGTCCCCGGTGGTGATCGACGGCCTGGCCTCCGCCCAGATTGCCCTGGACCTGATGGAGACCAATGAAGTCAATTCGCTGGTGATCGATCGCCGCCATGAGGGCGACGAATACGGCCTGATCAGCGTTTCGGACATCGCCCGGCGCATTATCGGCGAAAACCGCTCGCTGAAACGCACATCGGTCTATGAAGTGATGGAGAAACCGGTGTTGACCGTCTCCAGCAGCATGGACATCAAATATACCATCCGGCTGCTGACCAAGTTCCATCTGCACCGCGCCCTGGTGACCGAGCTTGGCCAGATGGTCGGCTTCGTGTCCCTGCGCGACATGACGGTGCGCTATGCCCGGGCCGAGCGTGAGCGCCATAAGGAACAGGAGCAGGAGCAGGAGCAGGGTTAGAGTTAGGGAGTTTGGCTGGCTCGCATTTGTTTTTCGGCCGATCCTGCCCGCCCCGCTCCTCATTTTAAGTTCTGCCGGTCCTGCCCGCCCCGCTCCCCCTCCCCACCGCCCTCAGACAGTATGACTTAAGGGCAGTGGGGAGGAGGAGCTAGGGCGTGTCCTGATAATCGGCGCCGGCCTTGAGCAGATCGCCGGATTCGCCGATCAGCAGGTCACGGAAGGCGGCGGCGAGCGGGGTCAGGCGCTTGCCCTTGTGCAGCACCACATACCAGTGCCGGCGGATCGGAAACTCGACCACATCCAGAATCACCAGCCGCTGAAGCCGCAGCTCCATTTCCACCGCATCACGCGGGATCAGCCCCAGCCCGAGCCCGGCCTGGACCCCCTGCTTCACCGCCTCGAGGCTGCCCATTTCCATGCCGGCATTGAGGGTGAGCTTGCGTTTCTTGAAAAAGCGCTCCATCGCCCCCCTTGTGCCGGAACCGGGCTCGCGCACCAGAAACACCTCCTCCTCCAGCCGTTGCAGCGGAATCCGCGCCTGGCCGGCCAGGGGATGACCCGGCCGGGCCACGATCACCAGCGGGTTGTCCATGAACGGGATTGCCTCCAGCTCCATCCCGCCCGGCGGCTGCCCCATGATCGCCATATCGACCCCATTGGCGGCGATCTGCGCCAGAATGCTCTCGCGATTGGTGACATCCATCGAGATATTGGCGGAGGGAAAACGCTGACGGAAAGTGCCGAGCAGGCGCGGGGCGAAATAATTGGCGGTCGAGATCGCCGCCAGCCGCAGGCGCCCGCCCCCCTCGCCCTTCAGGGTCACCAGAACCGTCTCCAGCTCCTCCAGCTCCTGCAATATGGCGCGGGCATAGGCATAAACCTCCTTGCCGGCGTCGGTGAGGTGAATGGCGCGGCCGATATTCTCGGTCAGGGTGAGGCCGATCTGCCCCTCGAGCTGCTTGACCTGCATCGACACGGCGGGCTGGGTGAGGTGCAATTCCTCCGCCGCGCGGGTGAAGCTGCGCAGGCGCGCCACCGCATCAAAACAGGTCAGTTGACGCAGGGTGAGATGCATAAGATTTCCTTATAGAACAAATCAGAAAAATTTAGTTCTCTTATATTAGAGGACTCTGTATGTTCCCTGTCAAGCCTCGAGGGGAAAAGCGGGGCCAGACAATAATTCGTGTTGACCGATTTAGGAGAAATTCAAATGGCCCTTGACCAATCAAGCAGATATTCAGATCTCAGCCTCAAGGAAGAGGATCTGATCGCAGCCGGCAAACATATTCTGGTTGCCTATAAGATGAAGCCCGTATCCGGCCACGGCTATCTGGAAGCGGCGTCGCATTTCGCAGCCGAATCCTCCACCGGCACCAATGTGGACGTTTCGACCACCGACGACTTCACCAAGGGCGTCGACGCGCTGGTCTACCACATTGACGAAGCCAAGGAAGACATGCGCATCGCCTATCCGCTGGAGCTGTTCGACCGCAATGTCACCGACGGGCGCATGATGATCGTCTCGTTCCTGACCCTGGCCATCGGCAATAATCAGGGCATGGGCGATATCGAATACGGCAAGATGATCGATTTCTGGGTACCGCCGCGGGCCATTCAGCTGTTCGACGGCCCGGCCATCGACATTTCCGATCTGTGGCGCATTCTCGGCCGCCCGATCAAGGATGGCGGCTATATCGCCGGCACCATCATCAAGCCGAAGCTCGGCCTGCGTCCGAAACCCTTCGCCGATGCGGCTTATCAGTTCTGGCTTGGCGGCGATTTCATCAAGAATGACGAGCCCCAGGGCAACCAGGTGTTCTGCCCGGCCAAGGAAGTCTATCCGCTGGTGTATGATTCCATGAAGCGCGCCCAGGACGAGACCGGCGAGGCCAAGATCTTCTCGGCCAACATCACCGCCGACGATCATTTCGAGATGTGCGCCCGCGCCGACTTCATTCTCGAGACCTTCAAGGAAGACGCCGACAAGGTGGCGTTCCTGGTTGACGGCTATGTGGGCGGCCCCGGCATGGTCACCACAGCGCGGCGCCAGTATCCGGGCCAGTATCTGCATTATCACCGTGCCGGCCACGGCGCCGTGACCTCGCCGAGCTCCAACCGCGGCTACACCGCCTTCGTGCTGGCGAAAATGTCCCGCCTGCAGGGCGCGTCCGGTATTCATGTCGGCACCATGGGCTATGGCAAGATGGAAGGCGACAATGACGACAAGATCATCGCTTATATGATCGAGCGCGATAGCTGCCAGGGTCCGGTCTATCACCAGGAATGGTACGGCATGAAGCCGACCACCCCGATCATCTCCGGCGGCATGAACGCCCTGCGCCTGCCCGGCTTCTTCGAGAATCTCGGCCATGGCAATGTGATCAACACCGCCGGCGGCGGCTCCTACGGCCATATCGACAGCCCGGCCGACGGCGCCATTTCGCTGCGCCAGGCCTATGAGTGCTGGAAAGCCGGCGCCGATCCAGTCGAATATGCTAAAGAGCACAAAGAGTTCGCCCGTGCGTTCGAAAGCTTCCCCGGCGATGCCGACCAGATCTATCCTGGCTGGCGCGAAAAGCTGGGCGTGCATTCGTAAGCACTGCTGCCTCCTGACTTTGTTGACAGCACCGGGGGCCGCATTCGGCCCCCGGTTTTTTAATGAGCCCATTTCGGGAAGATTTTTGGTAGGATATGTCAATGACCAGCACCAGCGCCCAAACCGATCAGTACCGCATCACCAAGCAGCCGTTCTACCAGGAGACCGGCAATGAGGTGAAACTTTACGAAGCCGCCTATGCCAGCCGCCTGCCGGTGATGATCAAGGGCCCCACCGGCTGCGGCAAGTCGCGCTTCGTGGAATATATGGCCTGGAAGCTGGGCAAGCCGCTGATCACCGTGGCCTGCAATGAGGACATGACCGCCTCCGACCTGGTCGGGCGCTTCCTGCTCTCGGCAGAGGGCACGGTGTGGCAGGACGGCCCGCTGACCGTGGCGGCGCGTATCGGCGCCATCTGCTATCTGGACGAGGTGGTCGAGGCCCGCCAGGACACCACGGTGGTCATTCATCCGCTCACCGACCACCGCCGGGTGCTGCCGCTGGACAAGAAGGGCGAATTGCTGGCCGCGCATGAGGATTTCCAGCTGGTGATCTCCTATAACCCCGGTTATCAGAGCCTGATGAAGGATTTGAAGACCTCGACCAAGCAGCGTTTCACGGGGCTTGAATTCCACTATCCGGAAGAGGAGCTGGAGACGGCGATTCTGGCCGAGGAAGCCGGGCTGGACAAGGACAGGGCCGGACAATTGGTCAATATTGCCCGCCGGGCGCGCCAGCTCAAGGGACACGGGCTCGACGAGGGCATTTCCACCCGCCTGCTGGTCTATGCCGCCCAGCTGATGGCCGGCGGCATCGAACCCAAACAGGCCTGCGAGATGGCTTTGATCACTCCGCTCACCGATGATGAGGATATCCGCTCGACCCTGCATGCGGCGGTCGAACTGGTGCTGGCCTGACCGGACCTGACCGGCAGGCCCGCAAGGAGAGGCCCTGATGAGCTCTACAGCGCAAGACTGGCGGCAGCGGCTCGATTGCTCGGTGCTGCAGATCGACGATATCTTCGATGACTGCATGCGCGATGCGATGCGGGTGATGCATGACGAAGCCATCGATATCTGGCTGGGCGCGGCTGAAAGCGTGTGCAAATTGGGACGTGGCACCGAACTGGTGCTGATCGTGCTGCAGGACGGAACCGAGCTGGTACGGCTGATCGACCCCAGCATTTTCGAAGGGGTCGAGGAAACCGCCAAATATCTGTCCGCCAATGCCTGCGGCAAGGCGATCAACCCGTTTCTGAGCACCCTGGTGGCGGTGGCGCGGCGGCTGGGCAGTCATGAGCTGATGTGCCAGTGGTTCCGGCTGGTGATGCGGGTGGCCGGCGCCGAATCGAAGGCCTCCGAGGTCAATATCTCGCGCTCGGAAGGGCTGGTGGCGCTGATCCGCAATGCGCCGAGCCTGCTGAACCAGCTCAGCCTCGGCGGGCTGGCCAATTGGATCGATTACGGGCTGAACAGCTATAAGAGCCAGAGTCACCGCCTGCCGGATTATTTCGGCCTGCAGACCGCCGATGCCCATGCCGCCCTGCAGCGCGAGCGCAGCGGAACGCTCTATATGGATAATGCCCGGCGGATCAACATGTTCCTGCGGGCCTTCTTCCATCTGGATGAGGAGTTTCACCCCTATTCGCTGGCCTTCGACGTGGCACGCAAGCCGGTGCCGCATCTGGACCGCAAGGGATTTCATGTGCCGGATTCGTTCGATGACCTGAACGGGGTGTCGGGCCTCGACCGTTATCGGGCAATGGTGGCGCATCTGGCGGCGCACCGGAACTGGTCCGAGCCCTATCTGGCCGACAATTTCAGCCCGTTCCAGCATGTGGCGATCGAGACATTCGAGGATGCGCGGGTGGAATATCTGGCCATGCAGCGCTATCCGGGCCTGCGCAAATTATGGCTGAGCCTGCATCCGGTGCCGGTTGAAGGCGCCTGTCCGGAAGGCTGGTCCTGCGTGCGGCACATGCTGGCCATGCTGTCCTATGCGATTCTCAACCCGGACCATCAATACCGCGACCCGGCAGTGCTGGCCTATGCGGCCGCCTTCGCCGAGGAAGTGGCCAAGGACCCGCACGATCCGCAACTGAGCGTGCGTCTGGGCGTCAAATGGCTGGTGGAAAACCAGACCACCGATTTCCGCCTGGCCAATATCTGGTTCGAAAACACCCAGGTGAGCTATCGCGACGACAACCGCTATCTGTGGATCTTCCTGGAAGCGGCGGAGGAAGAGAGCGACTTTCACTCGGACCACGCCGCCAGCGACCGGCAGAGTGCGGAGGATGATGGGGGCATGCCGCCGCAGCACTATCCGGAATGGGACTACCAGACCCTGAGCTACCGGCCCGACTGGGCCACGGTTTACGAAGCGATCCAGCCGGAGGGCGACAGCGGCAAGATCGATGCGCTGCTCGACAGGCATCGCCAACTGATCCGGCGTCTGCGCCAGATCGTCGACATGCTGAAACCGCAGCAGCGCAAACGGGTGCGCTATCAGTCCGAGGGCGACGAGCTGGACATGGATGTGCTGCTGCGCGCCTGGATCGATTTCAAGGCCGGCGCCACGCCGGGCAACCGCTATTATCAGAGCCATGTGCGCGACGGGCGCGATATTTCGGTGCTGCTGCTGCTCGACCTGTCGCAATCGATCAACGAGGTGCCCGAGGGGTGCTCCACCACGGTGCTGGAGCTGTCGCAGGAGGCGGTGTCCTTGCTGGCCGAAGCGATTGAGGCGCTGGGAGATCCGTTCGCGATCGCCGGTTTTGCCTCCAACACCCGCCACGAGGTGCGGTACAGCCATTTCAAGGGCTTTTCCGAGAAATGGTCGGAACAGCCCAAGGCCCGCCTGGCAAGCATGGAAGGGGGCTATTCCACCCGCATGGGCGCGGCGCTGCGCCATGCGTCGCGTTATCTGGAACACCGGCGCGAGGAAAAGAAGGTCCTGTTTCTGCTCACCGACGGCGCGCCGCACGACATCGATGTGTTCGACGAGCAATATCTGCATGACGACACCCACAAGGCGGTGGTGGAGCTGGAGCAGAAGGGCATCGACACTTTCTGCATCACCCTCGATCCGCAGGCGGATGAATATGTGTCCGGCCTGTTCGGCAAGACCCGCTATGCGGTGATCGACCAGATCGAGCGCTTGCCCGAAAAGCTGCCGCAATTGTTTATCCAGATGACCAAATGACGTGGCGGATTTCGCCGCGGATAAGACAATCGACCACATTGCAACGCAAAGACGATTGAGGCAGGCTTTAAGCGGACGGCAGGATCAGACCCGGTTTCGGGCGCGAATGCGATGCCGTCCACCAAGCTGTGATGCGGCATGGATGTATGAGGGCGTGAGACCATGCTGAAAGCTGTGCTGTTCGATCATGACGGAACTCTGGTCGATTCCGAAGGGGTCCATTGCCGCCACTGGCAGAGCGTAATGGCCGGCCATGGGGTGTTCCTCACCGAAACCACCTATAACAGGGAACTGCTCGGCATTCCGAACGAGGAGAACGCCAAATGGCTGATCCGGGAATTCCGCATTGACGCCACCCCCGAGAGCCTGATCCGGGAAAAACAGATCGCCGCCCAGAACTATCTGAACGAGAACGCCTTTCCGCTGATTCCGGACGCCAAGCAGGTGATCGGCCTGTTCCGCGCCGCCGGGATCAGGACCGGGGTTGTTTCGGGCGCCGAACGCATCGGCCCGCTCTCGACCTTCGATAGCTATGGGCTGAGCGCCAGCATGGATGTGCTGGTCACCGGCGACGATGTGCAAAACAGAAAGCCCTCGCCCGAGGGGTATTTAAGCGCCATGGCACAGCTCGATCTCAGGCCGGAGGAATGCCTGGCGGTGGAAGACAGCGGCACCGGCGTCCAGGCGGCAGCGGCAGCCGGGCTGACCTGCTGCGCGGTGCCTACTATCCACACCGCCCATCATGACTTTTCCGCCGCAACCCATAAAATGTCCTCGCTGACCGAGGTCTATGAATGGGCTCGCGAGGCTTATGATCTCAGCGGTTATGTGTATTGAGGATGGTGCTTTTTAAGCGATAATCGGTTCCGGCCCGCTCCCCCACCCGGCCACCCAGGGAGTTTGGCTCAAGGGTGCCGGGTGGGCGTGCGGGCCTTGCCTTATATTCGGCCGATCCTGACGCACCATTGAGTTCTGCCGATCCTACCCGCCCCGCTCCCCCTCCCCACCGCCCTCAGACAGTGTGACTTAAGGGCAGTGGGGAGGAGGAGCTTGGGCTTTGTTGGGTAATAATCGGCACCGGCTTGCTCGCTTTATGTGCCTCGCGCCAATTCCCTAAAGACCTGAGGTCATTAGGTCATGGCTCCGGCGGGGCGGCCTGAGCGGCCGACGCCCAGTCGGGCTTGCCGCTCGTGACAAGGATTTGGCCCTGAGCGGGTAGGCGTGTGGAATAAGCCTTTGAGTTTGTTCCAGTGATTGTCGGCGTTGGGGTGCTGTAACGCGGGACAAGGGCGGGCCTAGGGCACCGCGGCGAAGCTGTCCCTGAGGGCCTGCGACCAGGCGTCCGACATCGCCTTGAAGGCCTCGTCATCCGCTTCGATGCGGTCCTGGCGGGTGACCTTGCAGTCATCCTTTTTCATCAGCACGTAATCAAGCGGCATGCCGACCGAAAGATTGGAGCGCAGGGTGCTGTCCATGGATAGCAGCACCGCCTTGCGCGCATCCTCGAGCGAGGTTTTCGGGGTCACCACCCGGTCGAGGATCGGCTTGCCGTATTTATGCTCGCCGATCTGCAGATAGGGGGTGTCTTCGGTGGCCTCGATGAAATTGCCTTCCGTATAGAGGCGATAGAGATGCATGCGGCCATTCCGGCGCTGGCCGCCAATGATCATCGAAGCGGTGGCGTTGGTGGCCTGATCCATGCGCCGCACCTTGGCGGCGATATCGCTGGCCACGTCTGAGAGCACATTGCCGATGATCTCGATTGCCTGAAACAGGGTCGGCGCCAGCAGGATCGAGGTCTTCTCGGTGGCTTCCGGATCCTCGGCCGCCTCCTCGATGCGCGAAATGACCGTCTGGGTGACCGACAGATTGCCGGCGGTCATGATGGTCAGTACCCGCTCGCCCGGATCCTCGAAGATGAACATCTTGCGGTAGGTTGAGACATCGTCCATGCCGGCATTGGTGCGCGTGTCCGACAGCATGACGATGCCCGCATCCAACAACATCCCGACACAATAGGTCATTGCCGCAACATCCTCATTTCGCGGGGCCCGCTCACTGCTGCGCCATCTGCATCACGGTGACGGCGACATCCATGATCTCGGTGCCGTGCCCGAAGCTGACACCCCGAATCGGCGCCGCTTCCTGCGCATCCAAACCCGATCCCAATCGCACATAACGCTCATCCGGGCAACAGCGATTGGTTGGGTCGAGCCCGACCCAGCCGAGACCGTCCACGAACAGCTCGGTCCAGGCATGGCTGGCCTCATGATACTTGCCTTCCGCATCGGTCAGCAGATAGCCGGTGACATAGCGGGCGGGAATGCCGGCCGAACGCGCCAGGGCAATCAGCAGATGCGACTGGTCCTGGCACACCCCCTGCCCGGCCTGCAGCGTGTCGATGGCGGTATGGCCGTGCGCGGTGGAGCCCGGGCTATAGACAATGCGCTCGGCGACAAGGTTGGTGAAGGCATGGGCGGTGTCCAGCGCCCCCTCGCAGGCGGTCTCGGCCGCCAGCTCGCGAATGGCATCATCGACCCTGGTGAGAGAGGTCTCGCGCAGATAAAGACCGGGATCGTTCAGCTCCTGATGTCCCTTGAGCACGCCGGCGGTGTCGAAGGTCCTGACCGTGCCGGTGATCTTGACGTCAATGGTGGAGGCCGGGCCGGACAGGGTCATGGTCTGGACAAGATCGCCGCCGCCATCGGTGAAGGAGGCGCCGAAACAGGCGCCCTCCACTTCGACCGACCAGCCCATTACCTGCTGGCTTTCGCACTCGGCCGGGGTCATGCGGAAGCTCTGCACGATCCTGCGCTGGGGATGCTCATAGCGATAGCTGGTCTGGTGATCAATGCTCAGCAGCATGTGTCATCTTTCAAACAGGTACGACTCGGCGATCTGATTATTCAGCTTACCCATATCGGCGATGAATTTGCTCAAAAATTCATGCAGCCCCTGCTTGATGATATCTCTTATATCAGCCTCATAGAAGCGCTCCAGGCGCTCTGCCAGCAGGTAATGGGCCGGATTGGAGGTGCCATACAGCTTGGCGAGCCGGCTGAAATGATATTCCATGCGGTCGCAGCAGTGAAACAGCGAACGTGGACAGGCCGGATTCAGAATGAGGAAATGAGCGATGCGCTCGGGCGAATGATCGCCGCCATAGGTCCAGTGAAAGGCCCGCACCGCCGAGACAGCGCGCAGCAATGTCATCCACTGATAGCTGTCGACCGAGCCGCCGACCATGTGGATGGTGGGCAGCAGCACGAAATATTTCACATCGAGCAGGCGCGCCGTATTGTCGGCACGCTCGAGATAATAGCCCAGATTGAAGAAATCGCTGCTGTCGATCAGCAATTGGGTGTTGAGGAAGCTGCCGCGAATGGTGGCGGACTGGCGCTTGACCCAATCAACGAGGTCCGGGATCTTCTTCAGCGCGTTCCGGTCCTTTTCAAGCTCCCTGAATTCCAGATAGGCATGGTTGAGCGCTTCCCAGACCTCGGTGGTGACGGCGACACGGTTGGCGCGGGCGTTGTTGCGCGCCGAGGCGATGCAGTTCTTGATGCTGGAGGGGTTGCGCGCATCGAAGCTGAGGAAATTCTCCACATTGCGCTCATTGACCTCGTCATAATGGCGGGAGAACTCGTCGGCATTGCCGGTGGCCGCCAGTACCGAGGACCATTCGGACTCATAGCCGCCCGCCGGTGACGGGGTCATGGACATGCGATAGCCGACCTGCAGCAGGCGGGCATAGGTTTCGGCGCGCTCCAGGTTGCGCGCGATCCAGAACAATCCTTCCGCAGTTCGACTCAGCATCGCATCAATCCGCCAGCACCCAGGTATCCTTGACGCCGCCGCCCTGGCTGGAATTGACCACCAGCGAGCCTTCGGTGAGGGCGACCCGGGTCAGGCCGCCGGGGCAGAGTTCGATCTTGTCGCCGACCAGACAATAGGGGCGCAAATCCACATGGCGCGGCGCCAATTGCTGCTCGACAAAGGTGGGGCTGGTGGACAGGGCAAGGGTCGGCTGGGCAATGTAATTGCCCGGATTCTGCTTAATGCGCTCGGCATAATCGGCGATCTGCTTCTTGGTCGAGGCCGGGCCCACCAGCATGCCATAACCGCCCGAGCCATGGACTTCCTTCACCACCAGCTCGGGCAGATGCTCCAGCACATAAGCCAGATCATCGGACTCGGAGCAGCGCCAGGTGTCCACATTCTTCAGGATCGGCTCCTCGCCGAGATAAAAGCGGATCATCTCCGGCACATAGGTGTAAATCGCCTTGTCGTCGGCGACGCCGGCGCCGGGGGCCGAGCAGATCTGCACCCCTCCCGAGCGATAGACATTCATCAGCCCGGGCACGCCGAGCATGGATTCGGGCTTGAAGCAGAGCGGGTCGAGAAAGGCGTCATCGATGCGCCGATAAATGACATCGACGCGCCTCGGCCCGCGGGTGGTGCGCATATAGACAAAATCGCCGTCGACGAACAGATCCTGGCCCTCGACCAGCTCCACGCTCATCTGATCGGCGAGGAAGGAATGCTCATAATAGGCGGAGTTGAAGGCGCCCGGAGTGAGCACGGCCAGGGTGGGCTCGCCCTCGCATTTGGCCGGCGCGACGCTCTCCAGGGTATGCCGCAGCAGACGGGCATAGTCCTCCACCGGCTGAATGCGGGTCTGTTTGAACAGGTCGGGCCACATGCGCATCATGATCTCGCGGTTCTCCAGCATATAGGAGACCCCGGAGGGGGTGCGGCAATTGTCCTCCAGGACATAGAAATCCTTCAACCCGGTCCTGACGATATCGACGCCGACAATATGGGAATAGACATTGCGCGCGGGCTCGATGCCGACCACGGCGGGCTCATAGGCCTCGTTCTGCAGCACCAGATGCTTGGGAATGATGCCGGCGCGCAAAATCTCGCGGCGGTTATAGACATCCCACAAAAAGGTGTTCAGGGCGCGGGCACGCTGCTTGACGCCGCGCTCCAGCAGGCGCCATTCGCTCTCCAGAAACACCCGCGGCATCATATCGAAGGGGATCAGCCGTTCCGCATCCTGCCCCTGCCCGTAGACGGCGAAGGTGATGCCGATGCGCCGGAACAGGGTCTCGGCTTCCTTCTGTTTCTGGGTCAGCTCATCGGGGTCGCAGGTGTTATACCATTCTGACAGAACGGCGTAGGCTTTACGCACCTTACCGTTCACATACATCTCGCTGAATGGTTCTTTTTTCATCACTCACCTACTATGCACAAATATGCGTCACTTCGCATCTGACCGCAACCATTTCTTTGTAATTGCTAAAGGTGCAAGGGGTGTGCGTGGCGGGGTAGTAGGTTTTAAGTGATAGTCGGTTCCGGCCCGCTCCCCCGTCCGGGCACGAGAGGGAGTATGAAACCAAGGGTGCCGGGTGGGGTAGCGAGCCTTATTCACTTTTCGGCCGATCCTACCCGCCCCGCTCCCCCTCCCCACCGCCCTCAGGGAGTGTGACTTAAGGGCGGTGGGCGGGTGAGCCTGGGCTTATTGGGTGATAATCGGCACCGGCTTGCTCAACCGTCATTCCAGCGAAAGCTGGAATCCAGTTCCTGTCCGTTGACCACACTTCACAAAGTCAGCGAAGCGGCATGGATCCCGGATCAAGTCCGGGATGACGACGTGGGTGAGGACAAATGCAGCCCCACCGCCCTCAGGGAGTGTGACTTAAGGACGGTGGGCGGGTGAGCCTGGGCTTATTGGATGATAATCCGGCTACCAACTGCCGCTATTGGGCATCGAGGCCCAGGGTTCGCGCGGCGGCAGGGCATCGCCCTTTTGCAGCAATTCGATCGAGATATTGTCCGGCGAGCGCACAAAGGCCATATGGCCATCGCGCGGCGGGCGGTTGATGGTGACGCCCGCATCCATCAGATGCTGGCACAGGGCATAAATATCGTCGACCCGGTATGCCAGATGGCCGAAATTGCGCCCGCCGTCATAGTCCTCCGGGTCCCAGTTATAAGTGAGCTCGATTTCCGGGCCGTCATCGCCGGGCGCGCCGAGAAAAACCAGCGTGAAGCGCCCATTTTCACTGTCCTTGCGGCGGCGCTCGATGAGCCCGAGCTGGTCGCAGTAGAATTTCAAACTGGCATCAAGGTCGGATACCCGGACCATGGTATGGAGGAATTTCATCT
This sequence comes from Hyphomicrobiales bacterium, assembly GCA_002869085.1. GTDB lineage: Bacteria > Pseudomonadota > Alphaproteobacteria > Rhizobiales > BM303 > BM303. The sequence goes on from PKTQ01000109.1 coordinate 14,416, forward strand.
GCGCTGTCCTTTGTCTGTTGGCAATTCATGAATTGTCCAGGTGATATATGGGTTGC
>PKTQ01000018.1 GCA_002869085.1 Hyphomicrobiales bacterium
GGGGGTGCGGTCTGGTACTTGGCCCTCGCGGCGGCCTGGATGCGGCGGGCCTTGGCGCAATTGCCGAACTGCCAGCATTCGAGCAGGGCATTGATGCGCTCGGCCCGGTCATATTGGCCGTTCTGATAGGCCTCGGTGCGGCGGCGCTTGAGCTGCAGCACCTTGGCGACCCGGATGATGGACGGGGCGGCCTTCATCAGCGCAACCACGTCCCCGGCCGGACCGATCCGGTCGAGCATGAAGGTTTCCAGGGCATTTTGCAGAGAGTTGGCCTTGCTGTCGCGGCCGCTGTCGAGCAGGTTGCGCCCGCCGGGGGCGCTCTGGGCGAGAGCGGCGCCGGCCATAGCCAGCAGACAGGCTGCCGCGAGTGCGGTCAGCACGGCGGGAAACAGGCGCGGTCCGTTGACGGCAGGATGCGGCATAACAACCCTCTGACCACCAATTATGACATGATCCTTGTGGGCGGACCATGTGACACAATAACGGTCAGGCCGGCTTCACATGATCGCCGGCTCAGACGGTGACGTCATGGCCATAGAGCCAGTCATAGCGGCGCAGGAACAGTTTCGGCGCGCCGCCCGCTGCCCTCAGGGCCATATTGCGGGCCAGAGCCGCCGGGCCGGACAGATGAAACGTGGCCGCATTGGCAAAGGCGCCCTGCTGCACACGGCCGGTGCGCGGGGCGCGGGCGGCCTCATAAGCGCGCAGGGCCGCCATGGGCTCCGGGTTCGATTGCAGGGTGCGGGCCAGCACATGGGCGTCCTCGATGGCCATGGCCGCGCCCTGGGCGAGATAGGGCAGCATCGGGTGGGCGGCGTCGCCGAGCAGGGTGAAACAGCCGTGCCCGTGCCAGTCCAGGTCGGGCTGGCGGCCGCACAGGGCCCATTTCAGCGGCTCGCCCATGGCTTTGATCACATGGCGGGCCGGGGACGCCCAGCGGGCAAAGGCCCGCTGCAGTTCCTCGCTGCGGCCCTGGTGGTTCCAGCCCTCTTCACGCCAGCTCGATTCGGTGAGGGCGACCACATTGATCTTATCTCCGCCGCAGACCGGATAATGCACCAGATGGCTGTCCGGGCCCAGCCAGAGATGGGTGTGCGCGCCGCTGAGGCCAGCCGGCATGTCGGCCGGGTCAATCAGCGCCCGCCAGGCGGTGTGGCCGGTATATTGCGGCGGCTGGTCGCCGAGCAGGGCTTGCCTCAATGGCGACCACACCCCATCGGCGGCAATCAGGATATCGGCGCTGAACTGGCGCCCGCCGGCCTCGAGCTCGGCATGATCGTCCAGGATCCGGGCGGTTTCGGCCCGGTGGCCAAGATGAATGTCGATCAGCGCCTCGTCACTGGCTTTGCGCGACAGCGCCTGATGCAGCTCGGCCCGCGACAGGGTCAGATAAGGGGCGCCGTGGCGCGCCTTCATCTCAGGTTTCAGGGGCAGGGTGAGTAGCCGGTTGCCGGATGGGCCGTCATGGATGCGGATGCTGCCGGGCTCGACCGCGAAATCCCCGAGCCCGTCAAGTTCGAGCTTTTGCAGGATGCGGCTCGCATTGGGGCTGAGCTGAATGCCGGCGCCCACTTCGCGGAAAGTGTCGGCCTGTTCGACCAGAGTAACCGGAAACCCGGCCCGCGCCAGGCACAAAGCGGCGCTAAGCCCGCCAATGCCGCCGCCGGCGATCAGGATTGATGGCGTTTGCCCCATGATCGGCCCCCAGCCTGCCGGTGGATCAATTCAGGCGGTTTCACCTTCCGGATAGGCACAGTCGGCCGGGTCGGCCTCGCCGGGGGCGAGGGCGGGGTCGAATTTGTACAGGGTCGAGCAATAGGGGCAGACGATTTCGGTTTCGCGGCCCATATCGAGGAAAATATGCGGATGATCATAGGGGTCGCTGGCGCCGGTGCATTTGAAGGCATGGCTGCCGATGCGGATGGCGGCCACGCCGGCATCGTTGCGAAAGTGGGGTGTCGTGTGTCCGCCCATGTCCGAATCCTCATCCCGTCGCCTGAATGTTTGCGATGTTAAAGGCCCCGGCGCGGAAAAAAAAGAGGCAATGTCGGCAGATGCGATGTTTGTCAAATATATGGGCTTTTGCTACAAGGCCGGGTAAGGGATTTTTTTCACACAATCAAGATGGAGATGCGTCATGACGAAACCGCAGCCGCTGGTGTCGGGCAATTGGAAGATGAATGGCCTTGAGGACTCGCTCAAGCAGATCAAGGCTCTGTGCAAGGCCCTGAAAAAGGCCGATCCGAAACCGGCCTGCGATGTGATGATCTGTCCGCCGGCGACCATTTTGAGCAAGGCGGTGAAGAAAGCCGATAAGAAAGGCTGCGAGGTAACGATCGGGGCGCAGAACTGCCATGATCAGGTCTCCGGGGCCTATACCGGCGATCTGTCGGCCGAGATGCTGGCCGAGGCCGGCGCCGAGGCGGTGATTGTCGGTCATTCGGAGCGCCGCGACAAGGCGACCTATGCCGAAAGCGATGCGGCGGTGCGCGCCAAGGCCGAGGCCGCCTGGCGGGCCGGCATGATGGCGATCATCTGCGTCGGCGAGACGGAAGCGGAGCGGCGCGGCGGCGAGACCCTCGATGTGGTCGGCGGCCAGGTGCGCGGATCGCTGCCCGAGGGCGCCAATGCGGACAATACGGTAATCGCCTATGAGCCGGTCTGGGCGATCGGCTCCGGCCTGACCCCGACCACGGACGATGTGGCCGAAGTGCATCAGCTTGTACGCAACCTGCTGATCGAGCTGATGGGCGATGAGGGCGCGGGTGTGCGCATTCTCTATGGCGGCTCGGTGAAACCGTCCAATGCCAAGGAGCTGATGTCGGTGGCCGATGTTGACGGTGCTCTGGTCGGCGGCGCCAGCCTGAAAGCCGAGGATTTTCTTGGCATTATCGCCGCCTATGGCTAATCGGCCCCGATTGGCCACGGCCTGAACGACAACAAAGAGCGTTTATGGTTTTGGGCTTGGAATGGCTCAAACCTAAACGCTCTATTTACGTTCTCGGTTCAGGATGCGAGGCATGAAACTGCCACGCATCCGCCTCCGTTATCTGGTACTGCCGGTCGTCTGCGCAGCCTGTCTGGGCTATTTCGCGCATCATACGATCAATGGCGCGCGCGGCCTCGTGGCCTATCAGGAATTGCAGGCCGAGGCGCGGCAGTTGAAAACCCAGATCGCCGAAGTGCAGGCCGAGAAGCAAAAGCTGGAAGCGCGGGTCAGCCTGCTGCGACCGGAAAGCCTCAATCGCGATATGATCGACGAGCGGGCGCGCATTATTCTCAATCTGGCCGGAGAGAATGAAATCACGATTCTGCGCGAGGCCCGCTAAAGCGGCTTGCCTTCGCAGGAACGCGGAAAAGCCACTCCAGCATTGGTGAATCGATCAGTTTTTTCAGCATCAGATAATTTCACCTTTTAGCGGGTTGATCTTGGGCAATCCTTGTAAACTCTTGACATGAATTCATATGCATTACAGAGAATAATTCAATTATAACAGTTAGTTGTGCCGATTTTCACAGGTCAGAAAATGCTGGTGAATTACCCCTGTATGGTTTAATTTGAGGCCTCAGTTTGGCTGAGAACAATGAGTGAAAGGGAGCAACACATGGCTGCTTCGAAACCGGCGGGCAAAAGCTCCGCGGTGAAAACCAGCAAACGCTCAAAAAAATCCGCTCCTGTCATGACCCCCGAAGAGGAACTCTCGGCCTATCGCGAAATGCTGATGATCCGGCGTTTCGAGGAAAAGGCCGGCCAGCTATACGGCATGGGGCTGATCGGCGGCTTCTGCCATCTCTATATCGGCCAGGAAGCGGTGGTGATCGGCATGCAGATGGCGCTGGAGGAGGGCGATCAGCTCGTCACTTCCTATCGCGACCATGGTCATATGCTGGCGGCGGGCATGGACCCGAAGGAAATCATGGCCGAACTGGCCGGCAAGCAGGGCGGCTCGTCGCGCGGCAAGGGCGGCTCGATGCATATGTTCAGCCCGGAAAAGGGCTTTTACGGCGGCCATGGCATTGTGGGCGCGCAGGTGCCGCTGGGGGCCGGGCTGGCCTTCGCCAATCAATATCGCGGCAATGACCGGGTGTCGGTGACCTATTTCGGCGAGGGCGCCGCCAATCAGGGCCAGGTCTATGAGACTTTCAATATGGCCGCCTTGTGGAATCTGCCGGTGATCTTCGTGATCGAAAATAACCGCTATGCCATGGGCACTTCGGTGACCCGCGCCGCCGCCGGGGCCGAGGAGCTTTTCAACCGGGGCAGCGCCTATGGCATCCAGGGCGAGCAGGTCAATGGCATGAATGTACGCGAGGTGCGCGAGGCCGGCGCCCGCGCCGCCGCCTTGTGCCGGGCCGGCAAGGGGCCCTATATCCTGGAAATGCGCACCTATCGCTATCGTGGCCATTCCATGTCGGATCCGGCCAAATACCGCACCCGCGAGGAGGTGCAGAAAATGCGCTCCGAGAGCGATCCCATCGATCAGGCGCGCGAATGGCTGCTGGGCAGCGGTTATGCCACCGAGGACAGCCTGAAGCAGATCGACAAGGAGATTCGCGGCATCGTCAACGAGGCGGCCGAGTTTGCACAGATCGACCGGGAGCCGGACAGCTCGGAACTTTACACGGATATTTATGTGGAGGAGACAGCCCATGCCGGTTGAGGTTCTGATGCCGGCCCTGTCTCCGACCATGGAGACCGGGAAGCTGGCCAAATGGATGGTCAAGGAAGGCGATTCCATCGCCGCCGGTGACGTGATCGCCGAGATCGAGACCGACAAGGCGACGATGGAGGTCGAGACGGTCGATGACGGGGTCGTGGGACGGATTCTGATCGATGCGGGCGCCGAGGACGTGCCGGTGGGTACGCCGATCGCTCTGGTGCTGAGCGAAGGCGAGAGCGCGGACGATCTTGCGGCCGAATGTGCCAAGCCTGCGCCTGCACCGCCGGCGAAACCTGCGGAGGAAGCCGGGGACAAAGCGGACAAAAAGGACAAAGCGCCGAAAGCCGCCGCCAGGACACCGGCGCCGGCCGCAATGAGCGCGGTCAAGGACCCGGATATTCCGTCCGGCACTGAGATGACCGATATGACGGTGCGCGAGGCCCTGCGCGATGCGATGGCCGAGGAAATGCGCCGGGACGGGGATGTGTTCGTGATGGGCGAGGAGGTGGCCGAATATCAGGGCGCCTATAAGGTCACCCAAGGCCTGCTGGAGGAATTCGGCGCCCGGCGGGTAATCGACACACCGATCACCGAGCATGGCTTCACCGGGCTCGGCGTGGGGGCGGCCTTTGCCGGGCTGAAGCCGATCGTTGAATTCATGACCTTCAATTTCGCCATGCAGGCCATCGACCAGATCATCAATTCGGCGGCCAAGACCCATTATATGTCCGGCGGGCTGGTGAACTGCCCCATCGTGTTCCGGGGCGCTAATGGCGCGGCGGCGCGGGTCGCGGCGCAGCACAGCCAGAATTTCGCCTCCTGGTACGCCCATGTGCCGGGGCTGAAAGTGGTGGCGCCCTACAGCGCGGCCGATGCCAAGGGGCTGCTGAAGGCGGCGATCCGCGATCCCAATCCGGTGATCTTCCTGGAGAGCGAAATTCTCTATGGCCACAGTTTCGACGTGCCGCGCCTCGATGATTATGTGGTGCCGATCGGCAAGGCGAAAATCCTGCGCGAGGGCACGGATGTGACCCTGGCCGGCTATTCCTATGCGGTGGTCTATATGCTGGAGGCCGCCGAGTTGCTGGCCGAACAGGGGATTTCAGCCGAAGTGATCGATCTGCGCAGCCTGCGCCCGCTCGATGTGGAGACAATCGTCGCCTCGGTGAAGAAGACCAACCGGCTGGTGGCGGTCGAGGAGAGCTGGCCGGTATGCGGCATTGGCGCCGAGCTCGCCGCGCTGATGATGGAGCATGCTTTCGATCATCTCGATGCGCCGGTGATGCGGGTGACCGGCAGGGATGTGCCGATGCCCTATGCGGCCAATCTGGAAAAACTGGCGCTGCCGAGCGCGGCGGATGTGGTGGAGGCGGCCAAGGCCGTCTGCTACCGCTAGGAGGCCGATATGCCGATTTCGATTCTGATGCCGGCCCTGTCTCCGACCATGGAAACCGGCAAGCTCGCCGGCTGGAACGTGAAAGAGGGCGAGCATGTGGCGCCGGGCGATGTGATTGCCGAGATTGAGACCGACAAGGCGACGATGGAGGTCGAGGCGGTCGAGGAGGGCAGGCTTGCCCGCATCCTGATCGAAGCCGGCACCGAGGGGGTGGCGGTGAATACGCCGATTGCCCTGTTGCTGGAAGAGGGCGAGGATGAGAGCGCTCTTGAGGGTTTTGACACCCAAGCGCCAGCAGCCCCGGCAAAGGACAAGCCAGCCGAAGAGAAACCGGCTGAGGACAAGCCAGCCGAAGTGAAACCGACCGAAGCGGCGGCACCTGCGCCCGCGCCGGCCAAACCGGCGGAGGAGGCGGGGGCGCGCCTGTTCGCCAGCCCGCTGGCGCGGCGGATGGCGGCGCAGAATGAGATCGATCTGGCACAGTTGCAGGGCAGCGGCCCGGGTGGTCGCATCGTCAAGGCCGATATCGAGGCGGCGATGCGCACAGGTGCACCCAAGGCGGCCCCGGCAGCGGCTTCCGCGCCCGCCGCGGCGGCGCCAGCGCCCGCGCCGATGGATCCCAACCGGATCACCGCGCTTTATGAGCCCGGCAGCTTCACGGAAGTCGCGCTCGACAATATGCGCGCCACCATCGCCCGGCGCCTCACCGAGGCCAAGCGCGATGTGCCCCATTATTATCTCAGCGTCGATTGCCAGATCGACACGCTGCTCGGGGCGCGCAAGCGGCTGAATGAGCGCTTGGAAGACGGGCGGATTTCGGTCAATGATTTCATCATCCGCGCGGCGGCACTGGCGCTGATACGGGTGCCGGACGCCAATGCGGCGTTTGCGGGCGACCGGCTGCTGAAATTCAAACATGCGGATATCTCGATGGCGGTGGCGATCGAGGGCGGGCTGATCACCCCGATCATCCGCAAGGCGGACACCAAATCCCTTGCTGAGATCGCGGCGGAATCGAAACAATTGGCCGAAAAGGCCAAGACGCGCAAATTGCAGCCGCAGGAATATGAAGGCGGCAGCTTCTCGGTGTCCAATCTGGGCATGTTCGGGATCAAGAACTTCACCGCGGTGATCAACCCGCCCCAGGCGGCCATCATGGCGGTGGGCGCCGGGGAAAAACGCGCCGTCGTCGCAGCGGATGGCAGCCTGAGCGCCGCCACAATGATGACCGTCACTTTGTCCTGCGATCATAGGGTGATCGACGGGGCGCTGGGGGCGCGGCTGCTGGCCGAGTTCAAGACCTTTATCGAAGACCCGGTGATGATGCTGGCCTGAGCACGGGCCGGCGCTTCAACCTGCAAGCGGATGTTTAACGCCCGGGCGGTCCGGGAAGCGGATGAGACAGTTATGAGCGATCAGAAATTCGATGTGGCGGTGATCGGCGCGGGGCCGGGCGGCTATGTGGCGGCGATCCGCGCGGCGCAGCTCGGCCTGAAAACCGTGGTGATCGAGCGCGCCCATCTGGGCGGCATCTGCCTCAATTGGGGCTGCATCCCGACCAAGGCGCTGCTGCGCTCGGCGGAGGTGATCCACCTTGCGCGGCGCGGCAAGGATTTCGGCTTTACGATCAAGGATCTGGAGGTCGATCTTGGCAAGATCGTCAAGCGCTCGCGCACAGTGGCGCGGCGATTGTCGAACGGGGTGGCCTATCTGATGAAGAAGAACAAGGTCACGGTGATTGACGGCGAGGCGAGCCTGAAGGCCAAAGGACTGATCGGGGTCACGAAGGACGGCGCGGCACTGGCTGATGTGGAAGCGGACCATATTATACTGGCCACCGGCGCGCGGGCGCGCACATTCCCGCATCTTCAGCCCGACGGGGAACGGATCTGGACCTATAAGCAGGCGCTGGTGCCGGACGAGGTGCCGGATGAGCTGCTGGTGATCGGCTCCGGGGCGATCGGGATCGAGTTTGCCAGTTTCTTCAACTCCCTCGGCAGCAAGGTCACGGTGGTGGAAATCATGGACCGGGTGCTGCCGGTCGAGGATGCGGAAATCTCCGGGCTGGCGCGCCAGGCCTTCGAGGCCCAGGGCATGACCATCCTCACCGGGGCCAGCGTCGAGGCGCTGGACAGCGGAGCGGACGGGGTCACGGCCCGCATCAAGCTGGCGGACGGCGCCGAGCAGGAGCTGCGCACCGACCGGGTGATCCTGGCGGTGGGGATCGTGCCCAATACGGATAATCTCGGCCTGGAAGAACTCGGGGTGAAGACCGATCGCGGCCATGTGGTCACCGATGCCCATTGCCGCACCAATGTGGATGGGCTCTATGCCATCGGTGACATCACCCAGCCGCCCTGGCTGGCCCATAAGGCGAGCCATGAGGCGATCATCTGCGCTGAGACCATTGCCGGCCAGGACCCCCATCCGCTCGATGCGAACAAGATTGCCGGCTGCACCTATTGCACGCCGCAGGTGGCCAGCATCGGGCTGACCGAGGAGGAAGCCCGCGCCGAGGGGCATGAGATCAGGGTCGGGCGTTTTCCGTTCCAGGGCAATGGCAAGGCGATCGCGCTCGGCGAGCCCGAGGGGCTGGTGAAGACCATTTTCGATGCCGGCACCGGCGAGTTGCTCGGCGCGCATATGATCGGGGCGGAGGTGACCGAGCTCATTCAGGGCTATGCGGTGGCGATGACCGGCGAGCTGACCGAGGCGGAGCTGATGCATACGGTATTCCCGCATCCGACCCTGTCGGAGATGATGCATGAATCGGTGCTTGACGCCTATGGGCGGGTCATACACATTTGAGCCCGTCATGACGGGCCGGCCCGCGCCGCCGTTTTTGAGCTAATCGAAGGAGAGCATTGATATGGAAGCCTTACTGGCCAAGCCCGGTGTCGGGTTTTTCGGGATGCTGCTGATCGGCCTGATTGCCGGTTACGTGGCGGAAAAAGCCACCGCCAGCGATCATGGCCTGTTCACCAATCTGCTGGTGGGCATTGCCGGTTCCTTTGTCGGCGGCAAGCTGGCTGAATTGCTCAGCCTGCAGATCTATGGCTTTCTCGGCCAGTTGGTGGTGGCGATCGCCGGTGCGGTGTTGCTGCTGTTCATCTGGCAGAAAGTCGTGAAGGGCGAGAGATGAGGCGGCCCGGCACCTTGCTTGCGCTGGCGCTGATAATTGCGGCGCCGGTTTCGCTGGCCATGGCGCAGGTTGAGAATCTCGATCCGGCCGGCGATGCCGCCATGGCGGCAGGCGCGGCCCCGGTCGCTCCCGCGGCTCCCGCCGCCAATATGCCTGTGTGGCGTAATCAGAATTTCAGCGAAAGAAACCTGAAGGGTGCGCGTTTTTCCGGGGCGCATTTCGAGGATTCCGATTTTTCGAAATCCAATCTGATCAATGCGGATTTTACCGGCATGGTGCTGCGGCGCGGGAATATGAAGGCCGCCAATCTGACCGGGGCCAATTTTACCGGCGCGGTGCTGGAGGATGTGGATTTTTCCGGCTCCAATCTGAGCAAGGCCTGTTTCATCGGCGCCCGGCTGATCCGAGCCAGCTTCACCGGCGCCAATATCAATAGCGCGGTGTTCACCGGCGCGGTGTTCGAGGGCGGCGACGCCAACACCGCCAATATCGCCGCCATGGCCCGCTACGGCCCCAAGACCTGCCCGTGACGGCGCCGGATATGAAAACCGCTGAGGACAGAAACCAGGAACGGCCCCGGCATCCGGAAAAGGCCGCCAATCCGGACAGCCCGCTGCTGCGCAAGCCGGACTGGATTCGGGTGCGGGCGCCGGGCTCGAAAGGCTATGTGCAAACCCGGGCGCTGATGCGCGGCGCCAAGCTGCACACGGTGTGCGAGGAGGCCGGCTGCCCCAATATCGGCGAGTGCTGGGACAAGCGCCACGCCACCATGATGATCATGGGCGAGATCTGCACAAGGGCCTGCGCCTTTTGCAATGTGCGCACCGGCCTGCCGCTGGCGCTGGATCCGGACGAGCCGCAGCGCGTGGGCCAGGCGGTGGCGGAGCTCGGTCTGGCGCATGTGGTGATCACCTCGGTGGACCGGGACGATGTGGAAGATGGCGGCGGGGCGCATTTCGCCCAGACCATCGCGGCGGTGCGCGAGCAGGCGCCGCAAACCACCATCGAAGTGCTGACCCCGGATTTTCACCGCAAGCCGGGCGGGCTGGAACAGGTGATCACAGCGAAACCCGATGTGTTCAACCATAATCTTGAAACCGTGCCGGGGCTTTATCTGAAAGTGCGGCCGGGGGCGCGCTATTATCATTCGCTGCGTCTGCTGGAGCGGGCGAAGGAGCTTGATCCGGCCATGTTCACCAAATCGGGGCTGATGGTGGGCCTCGGCGAGCGCCGCGAGGAGGTGATGCAGGTGATGGACGATATGCGCAGTGCCGGGATCGATTTTTTGACCATCGGGCAATATTTGCAGCCGACGCGCAAGCATCATCCGGTCGAGCGCTATGTCACCCCGGAGGAATTCAAGGCGCTGGAAACCACCGCCTACGCCAAAGGCTTCGCCATGGTCAGCGCCACGCCGCTGACCCGCTCGTCCTATCATGCGGGGGACGATTTCGAAAAGCTGCGGGCGGCGCGCGCCGCCGGACGGGGATAGGGTGCCCAAACGCCGGATCGTGCATAAGGTGCCGCAAAGCGCCGGCCAGATGTTCGGCCTGGTGGCGGATGTGGAAGCCTATCCGCGCTTTCTGCCCGGCTGCAAGGATTTGAAGGTGCTGTCAAGCCGCGAGGCGGACGGCAAGCGGCTGATCGTTGCTGATATGGTGGTCGGCTATAAGATGATGACCGAGACATTCCGCAGCGAGGTCACCATTGATGAGGCGGATAAGAGCATCAAGGTGCATTATGTGCGCGGGCCGTTCCGGCATCTGGACAATGACTGGCGCTTCCGCGATCTGCCGGAGGGGGGATCGGAGATCGCCTTTTTCATCGATTTCGAGCTGAAACAACGCCGCCTCGGCCTGCTGGTCGGCGGCCTGTTCGAACATGTGTTCATGCGCCTGATCGACGCGTTCGAAAGCCGCGCCCGCTCGGTGTTCCCGGTCGTCTAGAACGCGGTTCTAATTGAATCAAAACCGCGTTCTATCTTTTTGTTTGACGCACTTCTTTACCCGAAAACCGGTTCCCACTTTTCGGGAAGTGCTCTAGAGCCCGGTTCAGGCGGCGTCGCGGTCTTCTTCTGCCTCCGGGGCGGCATCCGCATCAGGGCCGGCATCCTGCTCAGGCTCTGGCTCCTGCTCCGTCTCCGGCTCGTCCTCGGTCCAGCCCTGGCGCAGCTTGTCGAGGAAGCTTTCAACCTCCTGCCTCAGGGCGTTCGACTGATTGGCCAGTTGATCGGCGGCGCCCAGAACCTGGGTCGAGGCCTGACCGGCCTTGGCGGCGGCATCGGTGATGACGGTGATGTTCTGGGTCACCTCGCGGGTGCCGGCGGCGGCTTCGCGCACATTGACGGCAATCTCCTGGGTGGCCGAACCCTGCTCTTCCATCGCCTGGGAGATGACGGAGGAGGTATCGTCGACCGCGTGGATGCTGGTGCCAATCTCGGTCATCGAATTGACCGCCTGTTCGGTGGCCATCTGGATTTCCTTGATCTGCTGGACGATCTCATCGGTGGCCTTGCCGGTCTGACTGGCCAGGCCCTTGACCTCATTGGCGACCACGGCAAAGCCCTTGCCGGCCTCGCCGGCGCGCGCCGATTCGATGGTGGCGTTGAGCGCCAGCAGATTGGTCTGGTCGGCGATGTCGGAGATGATCTTGATCACATCGCCGATCTTATTGGCGGTTTCAGCCAGCACTTCCATTTCGCGGCTGGTTTTTTCCACATCGTCCACCGCGCGGCGCGAGGCGCGCGAGGCGTTCATCACCTGCTCGCCGATTTCGCCGATCGAGCCGGACATTTGATCGGTCGAGGCGGCCGCCTGCTCCACATTGGACGAGGCCTGCTCGGAAGCCGCCGCCACCGCATTGGCCTGGTTGCTGGTATCGTCGGATATCTCGGTCATGGTGCGGGCGGTGCTTTGCAGCTCCGAGGCGGTCGCCGATACGGTCTGGACGATCTCGCCGACACTGGCGTCAAACCCGTCGGCCAGGGCATGCATGAGCTGTTTTTGCGCTTCTTCCTGCTTCCTGGCGCGATGGGCCTGGGCATCCTCAAGCTGGCGGTTGTGCAGGGCGTTTTCCTTGAACACGCCGACCGCGCGGGCCATTTCGCCGATTTCGGAGCGGCTGTCCATGTCCGGCACCTCAACGCTGAGATCGCCGCTGGCCAGCCGGTTCATCACTTTGACGGCGCGGGTGAGCGGGCAACTGATCAGGGTGCGCATTAACAGGGCGATGATCATGGCGCTGAACAGGGTGGTCAGCACGGCAACTGCGATCAGCAGGCTGCGCGAATTGCCGGTCGCCTCCAGGGCTTCCTGGTCGCGCTGGGCGCTCTTTTGCTTGGTGGCCTCGATATTCCTGGCCATCGCCGCCTTGACCGCGTTCATGCGGTCATTCATGCTCTTGGTCTGCTTGAAGATATTGACCATGGATGAGGTCTGAAGTTTTTTCAGCTCGTTTTCCAGCGGCGACAATGTGTCGTCCAGCACTACATCCAGAATGCCGTAATAGCCGGATTTGGGGCCGACCATGGCCGAGACCCGGATTTTCTTCTGTTTGGATAGCACGCGGAAATTGGGATTGGCGGCCGTGGCCCCCTTGGCCAGGGTTGCCTTCAGGGCTCTGGCGTGGTCGGGGCCGAGCTCCGCGTCGCCGACATGTGACTCGAGGCTGGCTTCATCGATAATCGGGCGGTAGTCGATGCTGCGCACCCCCTTCAGCAGGGACTGATAGGTGCTGGCATCGAGCAGATACATTTCGCGGTCATCGGGGCTCATGCCCTGCAACACCGATTCCAGTTGCGAGCCGATGATCAGCAGGGCGCTGTTGAGGCGGCCGCGCAGGTTTTCCAGCTTGCGGCTGATGTCGAGTTCTTTTTTCAACTGATTCAGTTCGCCCTGGAGCCGAACCGTTTTCACTTCCAGGCCGCGCTGCTTCTTGAGCTGCAACAGGGCGGCTTCATTGAGCATATCGACCTCGGCGTTCAGTTCCTGCGAGGAGGTGGCGGAGAGGTGAACAACCGAATTCAGACTGTAATTGCTGAGGAAAAAGCTGCCGGCACCCGATATCCCCAATAATAGAATGGTAAATAGCGAGAATTTTACGCCCAGTCTGTGATGTAAAGAGATGGCCTGCTTCGCACCCATTTCAATGCCCCCCTGGTCCCATGCAATCAATGTTTCAGTGATGATTTTTTCCATAAATATATTAAAAAAGACGAAATTGGCCCATGAGCGGGTTTTATTGGCAGGTCAATAAAACGACCGGATCACAGGCGTGCAAACCAGGATAAATATTTGATTGTCTATGTATGATTAGGCGGCGATAAAAGTTATATATTCAATATATATTTAGACAGCGCTATGGCTTCCTTCACGGTCAGAAGGCGGATGTCCCGGCGGGATTTGTCGCCGAAGGTGCATTTGCGATGTTCCTGCCGGCCGGATGTGCAGGCGGCGATATGCACGAGGCCGACCGGTTTTTCCGCCGTGCCGCCGCCGGGGCCGGCAATGCCGGTCACTGCGACGGCGATTCCGGCTCCGGCGCGAGCGAGGGCACCCGCCGCCATGGCCAGGGCGACCTCGCGCGAGACCGCGCCATGGGCGCCGATCAGCTCTGCCGGCACGCCGAGCATACGGGTCTTGGCGGTATTGGAATAGGTGACATAGGCGCTGTCGAACACATCCGAGGCGCCGGCGATATCGGTAAGGCAGGCGGCGATCAGGCCGCCGGTGCAGGATTCGGCGGTCACAAGCGTCAGCCCGGCGGCGCGGCAGCCAGCGATCAGTTCGGCGGCCTGCTCTGTGAGGTCATCGGACAACATGGCCCGATTATAGAGGGATTCGCGGGATTAGACAGGCTCGGTCAGAGGCAGGCGCAGGGTGGCGGCGGCCTGGGCGGCGATGCCCTCGCGGCGGCCGGCAAAGCCCAGCCCCTCGGTGGTGGTGGCCTTGACGCTGACGCGCCCCGGCTCAAGGCCCAGAATCTCCGCCAGCTGGCTGCGCATCGCCTCGCGGTGGGGGCCGATTTTCGGCGCTTCGCAGATGATGGTGACATCGACATGGGTGATCTGCCCGCCGCGCGCCGCTATGAGATCCGCGGCATGGGATAGAAATCTGCGCGAGGGCGCGTCTTTCCATTGCGAATCGGAGGGGGGGAAATGGGCGCCGATATCGGCCTCGGCGAGGGCGCCGAGCAGGGCGTCGGTGAGCGCATGCATGGCCACATCCGCATCGGAATGGCCTTTCAGGCCCAGGGTGTGGGGGATTTCGATCCCGCACAGGGTGACGTGGCTGCCGGCGGTGAAGGCATGCACATCGAATCCGGTGCCGGTGCGGAACTCATGGGCGCCGGCAGGGTTGAGTTGTTCATCGGCCATGCGGATATCCTCGGAAGTGGTCAGTTTGACATTGGCGCCCGATCCCATCACCACGGTCACATCGAGCCCGGCCCATTCGGCCACCGCGGCATCGTCGGTGAAATCGTCGCGGCCGGCTTTGGCGGCTTGGGCATGGGCGTCGCGGATCGGCCGGAAGCGGAAACCCTGCGGGGTCTGGGCGCGCCACAGATGCTCGCGGGGCAAGGTGGCGGTGATATGCCCGTCCGCCACCTGTTTCAGGGTGTCGGTGACCGGCAGGGCGGCGAGGGCGCCGTCATGGGCCTCCAGCGCGTCCAGCACTTCCATGATGATGCGGGAGCTGACAAAGGGGCGGGCGGCGTCGTGAATGAGCACGGCGGCGGGGCCGAGCGGGGCCAGCGCCTCGAGGCCCAGCCGCACAGAATCCTGACGGGCGGCGCCGCCGAACACCGGCGGGCAGAGTTTGTCGAGGCCTTCGATTGAGGCTTCATAAAGGGCGGTGTCGTCCGGATGGATCACCACCTGGATCGCGCCGATGCGGGGTTCGCCTGAGAAGCGGGCCAGGGTCCGGCGCAGCACCGGCTCGCCGCCGATGCGGCGATATTGCTTGGCCGGGCCGGCCCCGGCGCGGCTGCCGCGGCCGGCGGCCACGATCAAAACCGCATGAAGTGGCGCCGGTTGCATGAATCTCTCCTCAATTGTCTTGCCGCGCCGGAATGTAGCATATAGTTTGCCGCGTGAAAGCAACCCTTCATTTGGAGCACGAGACGATGTTCAGAGGATCCATTCCTGCCCTGATCACGCCGTTCAAAGACGGCGCGGTGGATGAACCGGCATTTCAGGGGCTGGTGGAGAAACAGATCGCCGGCGGCAGCAGCGCGCTGGTGCCGGTGGGCACGACCGGCGAGTCGCCGACCCTGAGCCATGAGGAACATCGGCGGGTGGTCGATCTGTGCATCGAGGCGGCGGCGGGCCGGGTGCCGGTGATCGCCGGAGCGGGCTCCAACAACACCGCCGAAGCGGTTGCGCTCACCCTGCACGCCAAATCGGCCGGCGCCAGCGCGGTGCTGGTGGTGACCCCCTATTACAACAAGCCTTCGCAAAAGGGGCTTTATGCCCATTACAAGGCGATCAATGATTGCACCGATATTCCGATCTATATCTATAACATTCCCGGCCGCTCGATCGTCGATATGTCGACCGAGACCATGGCGGAGCTTTACAAGCTGCCCAATATCGTCGGGGTGAAGGACGCCACCGCGGATATGAAGCGGGTGACGGAGTATCGCAACGCCATGGGACCTGAGTTCAACCAGCTCTCCGGCGATGACGGCACCGCGCTCGGCTATGTGGCCCATGGCGGCCATGGCTGCATTTCGGTGACGGCCAATGTGGCGCCCGCGCTCTGCGCCCGGTTCCAGGCCGCCTGCCATCAGGGAGATTTTGCCACGGCGCGGGAGCTGCAGGACAAGCTGTTGCCGCTGCATGAGGCGATGTTCATCGAATCCAGCCCCGGCCCCGTGAAATATGCGGCCAGCCAGCTCGGGATCTGCGCGCCGGATGTGCGCCTGCCGATCGTGCCGATTTCGGACGAGACCAAGGCCATCATCCGCGACGCCATGAGCCGGGCCGGGCTATAGGGGGATGTGGCCCGTGATGGCCGCCCGGTAATTTTGGTCAGATATGATGGCGAAGAAGAAAAAGAACCCCGACGATAATCGCCGTATCATTGCCGATAACCGCAAGGCACGCCGCAATTACGAAATTGAATCGGTGATCGAGGCGGGGCTGATGCTCACCGGCAGCGAGGTCAAATCGCTGCGCGCCGCCAAGGCGTCGCTGGGCGAGGCCTATGCGTCGGTGGAGAAGAACGATCTTTATCTGATCAATGCCAATATTCCCGAATATCTGCAATCGGGGCGGTTCAATCATGCGCCGAAGCGGCCGCGCAAGCTGTTGCTGCACCGGCGCGAGATCGACCGGCTGGCCATGGCGGTTCAGCGCGACGGCATGACCATCGTGCCGCTGAAGCTCTATTTCAATGAGCGCGGCATCGCCAAGCTGGAACTGGCGGTGGCCCGGGGGCGCAAATATCACGACAAGCGTCAGGTGGAAAAAGAACGCAGTTGGAAGCGCGAGCAGTCGCGGCTGATGAAAAACCGAATCTGATCAGGTTTTTACACGAATTTCCTGCCACATTGAGTCAATCATAATGTGCGCGAGACAGGCGGATCGGCTTGCCCGCCTTGCAGGCCCTAGAGCAGCCCGTCGCCCAGATCCTCGATCGAATAGCCCATGGCCTCGAGGCCGTCTTCCAGGAAGTCCGGCAGCAGCGGCATGCCGAGCAGATATTTGTCGGTTTCCACGATGCGTTCGCGACGGGCGGTGGCCACCGCCCGGTCCCAGTCCGATACGTCATGGGAGCCGCGCCCGATCCAGGTCAGAACCACCAGGCTGATCTGCTCGTCTTCATTGAGATCACGGATGAATTGAGCGATTTCGTCGGTTTCAGGCACGCCGACCCGGTTCTCGATGGCCTGCATGGCATCGCCGCGCAATCCGCCCCCGTCCTCATAGGAATCCCAGCCATCGAAGCTGGAGCTGTATTCCCGCGCCTTCAGAATGATGTAGGCGACTTTTTCAGGTGCAATGTCCATTTCAGACGTCTCAATCAGGTTGAATCCGCGGCCTCGAATGCCTCGTGATTTTTACAGTGTAGAGCAAACGGGGGGGGCGTCAACTATCCAGTATGGTCTGGATCGACATAAAAACATCGTCGAACATGGCGGTGGTCAGACGGCCGGTATTGGTGTTGTAGCGCGAGCAATGATAGCTGTCACACAGGGTCAGTCCGCCGGGCAGGCTGTGGGCGGCGCCGTGGGCAAAGGGATGGCGCGCGCGCACAAGGCCGTAAGCGCCGAGCAGGCTTTCATGGGCGATGCGGCCCAGCGCCAGAATGACCTTCAGATCGTCCATCCGTTCGATTTCAGCGCCCAGAAAAGGGCGGCAGGCCTTGATTTCGGCGGTCAGGGGCTTGTTCTGCGGCGGCACGCAGCGCACCGCATTGGTGATGCGGCAGCCATGCAGTTGCAGGCCGTCATCGGCGCGTTTGTCATATTGGCCGGTGGCAAAGCCGAATTTCAGCAAGGTGGCATAGAGCAGATCGCCGGCATAATCGCCGGTGAAGGGGCGGCCGGTGCGGTTGGCGCCCTGAAGCCCCGGCGCCAGGCCGACAATCAGCAGTTTTTCCTCGCGGCCGGCAAAGGACGGCACCGGGGCGTTGAACCAGCCCGGATGCGCCAGTTGGTTTTGGTTGCGGAAATCGGACAGACGCGGGCAAAACCCGCAATCGGCCGGCGGCTGCCGGCCGGCGCGGTCAGGTTTCGATAAATTCTTCGTCGTCATATTCATCCGCGTCGCGATTGCCGTGATTGCCGTGATTGTGGCCGTTTTGACCCTTACGGCCGATATCGCTTTCCAGATCGGCAATGTCAATGAACTGATCGGCCTGGCGGCGCAATTCGTCGGCGATCATCGGCGGCTGAGTGGCGAGGGTGGAGACGACGCTGACGCGCTTGCCCATCTGCTGGACCGCTTCCACCAGGCGGCGGAAATCGCCATCGCCGGAAAACAGCACGATATGGTCCAGATTCGGCGCCATTTGCATGACATCGACCGCCAGTTCGATATCCATATTGCCCTTGATCTTGCGCCGGCCCGAAGCATCGGTGAACTCTTTGGTGGGCTTGGTGATCATGCTGAAGCCGTTATAGTCGAGCCAGTCGATCAGCGGGCGGATCGGAGAAAATTCCTGATCTTCCATCAGGGCGGTGTAATAAAGGGCGCGGATGAACAGGCCGTGCTTGCTGAAGGTTTTGAGCAGGTTCTTGTAGTCGATATCGAAACCCAGGGATTTGGCGGTGGCGTATAGATTGGCGCCGTCGATAAACAGTGCTACGCGCTCATTCGGTGAAAATCTCATTTGTCATATGCCTTATGTTATGGTGACCGGCCAAGGGGGGGTGCCGGACTTAATATATGAACGAAACGGCATTAACTCGTGTGAGTCATTGGTAAACTGTAACATGTCTAAAGAAGAAATGTGGGTAACATGATTTTGATCGGGCTTGGCGCCAACCTTGCCGGACCCTGGGGCAACGCCGTACAGACCTTGAATACCGCGATTGAAACCCTGAGGCAAGACCGACTAAGAGTCGAGAACTATTCCAGTTTTTATGTCAGCACGCCTTATGGCGGGGTCAGTCAGCCCGATTATGTCAATGCGGTGGTCAGGCTGTCCGGCCCGCTGCCGCCCGATGCGCTGATGAAGAAATTGCACGTTATTGAGCGCAGCGCCGGACGGCGGCGGGGCCGGCGCTGGGGGGCGAGGGTGCTTGATCTTGATCTGCTGGACTGGCACGGCATTGTCCGCAATCCATCGGGGCAGGCGACAGGACAGGCGCCGGGGCGGGCCGGGGGCAGATCGCCGGGGCATATTGCGCTCACTCTGCCGCATCCGGGGCTGGCGCTGCGCCCCTTCGTGCTGGCGCCGATCGCCGAGATCGCGCCCGGGTGGCGGCACCCGCTGCTCAATTTAAGCGCCGCCGAGCTGCTGGTGCGGCTGAAACCGGCGCGCGGAGGGCGGATCCTGCGCCGGCTGTGAAAAGGCGCCCGGCGGCTGCGGGGGTGAGTTTTTGCTTGCGAAATCACCTTTGAACTCCTACATATCGCCCAGAAATCCTTTTCCCCGATAATGGAGTGGTGTGCTCATGGCGCGCGTGACGGTCGAAGATTGTATTGAAAAAGTTGATAACCGGTTCGAGCTGATCCTGATGGCGAGCCATCGCTCGCGGATGATCTCGGCTGGCGCCGACCTGACGGTTGACCGCGACAATGACAAAAACCCGGTGGTGGCGCTGCGCGAGATTGCCGACGAAACCATCTCGGCCGCCGATCTGCGCGAGGACCTGATCCACTCCATGCAGAAATATGTGGATGTGGATGAAGCCGAGCCGGAAGCGCCGCCGGCCCAGAGCTTTACCGAAGAAGAGGCCGGCGAGGCCCCTTCGGTGCCGTCCATTGACGAGATTCCGATGGAACGCATGTCGGAAGAAGATCTGCTGCGCGGGCTCGAAAGCCTGGGCTCGGGCAATAAATAGGCTGCCTGCCGAAGCGTCCCGCCTCCGGGGTCCGGCTTGTGCGGGAACCGGATTGTAAGGGAGAGCGCCGATCATGATGAGGCAGTTCGAACTCGTCGAACGGGTCAAATCCTACGATCAGAGTGCTGATGAAGCCCTGCTGAACCGGGCCTATATCTATGCCATGAAAGCCCATGGCACCCAGAAACGGGCTTCCGGCGATCCCTATTTCTCCCACCCTCTGGAAGTGGCCGCGATCCTGGCCAATATGAAGCTCGACGATGCCACCATCGTCACGGCGCTGCTGCACGACACCATCGAGGACACCGATTCGACCCGTGAGGAGCTCGACGAGCTGTTCGGCGAGGAGATCGGCACGCTGGTGGAGGGGGTCACCAAGATCGAGCAGCTCAATCTGGCCTCGAGAAAGGCGGCCCAGGCGGAGAATCTGCGCAAATTGCTGATCGCCATTTCGAGCGATGTGCGGGTGCTGCTGGTGAAAATGGCTGACCGGCTGCACAATATGCGCACTCTTCATTATGTGCGGCCGGAAAAGCGGGTGCGCATCGCCGAGGAGACCATGGACATCTATGCGCCGCTGGCGGCGCGGATGGGCATGCAGGAAATCCGCGAGGAACTTGAGGACCTGTCCTTCAAGGCGCTGAACCCGGAAGCGCGCGATGCCATATTGGCGCATCTGGAGGAAACCAAGGATTCACGCGCCGCCATCATTCCCGGCATTGTCGAGCTGCTGCAGAACAAGCTGAAGGAACACGGCATCGACGCCGAGATCAAATGGCGCGAAAAGCGGCCCTTTTCGATCTGGCGCAAGATGGAGCGGCGCTCGATCTCGCTGGAACAGCTTTCGGATATTCTGGGCTTTCGCATCATCGTCAACACTGTCGATGCGTGCTATCTGGCGCTGGGGGTGGTGCATCAGAACTGGCCGATGGTGCCGGAGCGTTTCAAGGACCATATTTCCCTGCCCAAGGAAAATGATTACCGCACCATCCACACCACGGTGATCGACAGCAAGGGCCACCGCATCGAATTGCAGATCCGTACCTGGGAGATGAACGAGGTGGCCGAGCGCGGCATTGCCGCCCATGCGCTGTATAAGGACCAGGGCGACGGGGCGGTGCCTTTGTCCCGCGATTCCAATGCCTATCGCTGGCTGCGCGGCATGGTGGACCGGCTCAATGAAGGCGCGACGCCGGAGGAGTTTCTGGAGCATACCAAGCTCGAGCTGTTCCAGGATCAGGTGTTCTGCTTCACGCCGAAGGGCCGCCTGATCGTGCTGCCGCAACGGGCGACGCCGATCGACTTTGCCTATGCGGTGCATACGGATGTGGGCAATAAATGCGTCGGCTCGAAGATCAATGGCCGCCATGCGCCGCTGACCACCCGGCTCAGGAATGGCGATGAGGTGGAGATTTTCTGCTCCGAGGCCCAGGTGCCGCCGGCGGCCTGGGAAAAAATCGCCATCACCGCCAAGGCGCGCAGCGCCATCAAGCGCGCCAATCGCGAAGCGATGCGGGCGCAATATGTGTCGCTGGGCGAGGAAATCCTGAAACGGGCCTTCAAGCGCGAGGGGTTGACCTATCGTGAGGAGGCGCTGATCGGGGTGCTGCCGAAACTGGCGCGCGCCGAAGCCAGCGACGTGACCGAGGCAATCGGGCGCGGCGAGCTTTCGAGCGAAACGGTGATCGCCGCCGTGGCGCCCGAAGGGGGGAGCGGCGCGGAGCGGCCCGAGCAGAAAAAGCGGTTCGGCCGCCGCGCCGAAGGCAAGGGCTGGTTCGGCCTCGGCAAGGCGATGGGGGTCAAGTTCAACCTGCTCGATGCGGCGCGCAAGAAGGACAGCCCGGCCGGCACGGTGCTGCCGGTGCGCGGTCTTGGCCACAGCAATATGCCGGTGCGCTTCGCCACCCGGTGCAGCGCGCTGCCGGGCGAGCGCATTGTCGGCATCATGATTCCCGGCGAGGGGGTGGTGATCTATCCGATCGATTCACGCCAGCTCGAGCAATATAGCCGCGACACCGACAACTGGATCGACGTGGCCTGGGATCTGGACGAGGACAATCCGGAGCGGTTCCCGGCGGCGCTGAGGGTGACGGTGATGAATGAGCCGGGAACCCTTGGGCAGATCACCCAGGCGATCGGCGCCAATGACGGCAATATCGAGAATATCGACATCACCGACCGGGCGCCGGATTTCTTCAAGATGAATATCGAGCTTTCGGTCTTTGACATCAAACACCTGAACAAGATCATCGCGGTGATTTCCCGCCTGCAGCCGGTGAGCAGCGTGCGACGCCTGACTTGCGACGATTTTCCGGAAGGGTCAAAAAATTAACGCAATTCCGGCTATGATTTTGGATTGGCGCACAGCTGATTTCGTGCCATCAATAGCCATGTGTTCGCCCCGGCCTGTTGCGCGGATTGACCCGGATTTCCGGCTAATCAGATGTGAAACCCGGCCCGAGCGGATCGCGGGACCCGGATTGTCAGACTTGATCCGGTTGCGATGATTCTCAAAACGCGCATGTTTTGAAACGGTAGACAGGCCCATTATGCTGTTCAAGAGCCGAGAAAAACCCAGCCTGGCCAGGCGCGTGCGCCTGTGGCTGTGGCCACGCACCGCGTGGAACCGCTCGGTCAAATATGTGTGGCGGCGGCTGGGGCGGCTGAGCGCCAGCCCGCATGCGGTGGCGCTGGGCTGCGCGGCGGGGGTGTTTGCCTCCTTCACCCCGTTCATGGGGTTTCATTTCATAATCGCGGCGATTCTGGCCTGGATGATCGGCGGCAATCTGCTGGCCTCGGCGCTCGGCACGTTTTTCGGCAATCCGATCACCTTTCCGTTCATCTGGCTCAGCACTTATAATCTGGGCGGGGTGATCCTGATGGATATGGGGCCCGGACGGTCGGTGAATTTCTCCGAGCAGTTGCACAGCAAATCCTTCGATGCGATTTTGCCGCTGATCAAGCCGATGCTGGTCGGCGGGGTGCCGCTGGGGGTGACTTTCGGGCTGATCATGTATTTTCCGGTGCGGGCGGCGGTAACCTCCTATCAGGCCCGCCGCAAGCAGCGTTTGGGGCAAGAGGTTCCCGCCGAATAGCCCCCATTTTCCTTCCCCTATGACAGACATTTTCAAGAGGTCCTGAGATGGACAAAATCCAGACACAAAAACTTCGGCTCGGCGTCAATATCGATCATGTGGCGACGATCAGGAATGCCCGCGGCGGGCTGCATCCCGACCCTGTGGAGGCGGCGAGGCTGGCGGCGCGGGCCGGCGCGGACGGCATCACCGCCCATTTGCGCGAGGACCGGCGCCATATCAGCGACCGGGACATCGAACGGCTGATGCAGGATATCGACCTGCCGCTGAACCTGGAAATGGCGGCCACCGGGGAGATGCTGGCCATTGCGCTCAGGCACCGGCCCCATGCCTGCTGCCTGGTGCCGGAAAAGCGTGAGGAACTGACCACCGAGGGTGGGCTCGACGTGGCGTCGGGGCACAACCATCTCAAGCCCTTTGTGCGGGAATTGGTGGCGGCGGGCATCAGGGTTTCGATGTTCATCGACCCCGAACCGGCCCAGGCCGATGCGGCCCGGTCGATCGGGGCGCAGGTGGTTGAGTTTCACACCGGCACCTGGTGCGAGGCGGTGATTGAGGGCGACCAGGCGCTGGTGAAGGCGGAACTGGCGCGGCTCAGCCGGGCGGTGTCCCATGCCGCGGGCCTGGGGCTCGAGGTGCATGCGGGGCACGGGCTCAGCTATGATTCGGTGAAGCCGGTGGCGGCGATGGCGGAAATCGTCGAGCTGAATATCGGCCATTTCCTGGTCGGCGAGGCGATTTTTTGCGGCCTTGAGGCCTCGATCCGGCAGATGCGGGCGCTGATGGACGAGGCGCGGGCCCAGCAGACAGCAACGGCGGGGGCGCCCGGATGATCCTCGGGCTCGGCAATGATCTGATCGATATCCGGCGGATCGAGCAGACCCTGGAGCGGTTCGGCGAGCGCTTTATCGCCAGGGTGTTCACCCCGATCGAGCAGGCCAAGTCGGAGCGCCGCGCCGAGCGCGCCGCCTCCTATGCCAAGCGCTTCGCCGCCAAGGAGGCCTGCGCCAAGGCGCTCGGCACCGGGTTTCGCAATAATGTCTATTGGCGCGATCTGGGGGTGGTCAACCTGCCTTCGGGCCGCCCGACCATGGCGCTGACCGGCGGCGCGGCGGCGCAGCTTGAGAGCCTGGTGCCGCCGGGCATGCAGGCCCGGATCGACCTCACCATTACCGATGATTTTCCGCTGGCGGCGGCGGTGGTGATTATTTCGGCGGTGCCGGCCCCGTTGCCGTAAAAGGGCCGATTTTGGAAATAGAGTTCCATTTGACGCCAACATGTTCTAATCAGGCACATTCAGAACAATTCCCGGATTCATCATTGCCATGAGTGCTCAGACACATAACAAAACTGAAGAAAGCTGGTGGGAAACCATCCGCGTGGTCATCTATGCGCTGCTGCTGGCCCTGTTCGTGCGCACGCTTTTCTTCCAGCCGTTCAACATTCCGTCCGGCTCGATGATCCCGACCCTGCTGGTGGGTGATTATCTGTTTGTGTCCAAATACAGCTATGGCTATTCGAAATATTCGATTCCGCTGAGCCCGCCTTTGTTCAACGGGCGCATCTGGGGCGCCCAGCCCAAGCGCGGCGATGTGGCGGTGTTCAAGCTGCCGCGCGACAATTCCTCGGACTATATCAAGCGGATCATCGGCCTGCCGGGCGACCGGGTGCAGATGCGCGATGGGGTGCTGCATATCAACGGCAAGCCGGTCGATATGAAACCGATTGCCGATTTTCCCAATCGGGATTTGCGCGGCCAGGTGAGCCTGGTGCCGCAATTGATGGAAACCCTGCCCGGCGGGGTCAAACACAAGATCATCGATATCATCAAGGGCAGCTTCACCGACAACACGCCGGAATTCACCGTGCCGGAGAACCATTATTTCATGATGGGCGATAATCGCGACAATTCCTCGGACAGCCGGGTGCCGGGCGGCGGTGTGGGTTTCGTGCCGTTCGAAAATCTGATCGGCAAGGCCCAGATCATCTTCTTTTCCATTCAGGGAGATACCCGGTTCTGGCAGATCTGGCGCTGGCCGGCGGCGCTGCGCTGGAACCGTATGTTCCGCCCGATCATATGATGCCGCCGGGAGGCGGGAGATGATGGACGACGACAGCAAGGTCCTGAAACATCCGGTGCGCGGGGTGCTGCTGGCCGAAATCGGCCATCAGTTCGCGGAACCTGAACTGCTGGAGCGGGCTCTGACCCATTCCAGCGCTCTTGAAGGCATCCGCAATGGCCGCAAGGACAATGAGCGGCTCGAATTCCTGGGCGACCGGGTGTTGGGGCTGGTGGTTGCCGACATGCTGATCGACGCCTATCCGCAGGCGCCGGAGGGCGAACTGGCCCGCCGCTTCAACGCGCTGGTGCGGCGCGAAACCTGCGCCGAAGTGGCGCGCGAGATTTCGCTCGGCAACCATCTCATTCTCGGCAGCTCCGAGGACAGGGGCGGCGGCCGCCAGAAAGAGGCGATCCTGGCCGATGGCTGCGAGGCGCTGATCGCGGCGATTTACCGCGACGGCGGGCTGAACGCTGCCTCGCGCTTCATCCGCGCCAGATGGGAGGGCCGCCTGGATAAGATGGCTTCGGTGCCGCGCGATCCCAAGACCCTGTTGCAGGAATGGGTGCAGGCCCGGGCCCTGCCGCATCCGGTGTATGAGGTGGTGGAACGTTCCGGCCCCGACCATGCGCCGGAATTCACCGTGCGGGTCAATATCGCCAAGCTGGCTTCGGAAACCGGCAAGGGCATGAGCAAGAGGCGGGCCGAACAGGCGGCCGCTCGGGCTGTGCTGGACCGGGAAGGGGTCACGGAGGCATGACAGATTTGAGCGAACAACCGACGGCCTGCGGCTATGCGGCGCTGATCGGCGCCCCCAATGCCGGCAAATCGACCCTGCTGAACGGGCTGGTGGGCAGCAAGATCGCCATCGTCACCCACAAGGTGCAGACCACGCGCATGCGCATCACCGCGATCGCCCTTGAGGGGGCGGCGCAGATCATCTTCCTCGATACGCCGGGCATTTTCGCGCCGCGGCGGCGGCTCGACCGGGCCATGGTCGAGGCGGCCTGGAGCGGGGCGGGGGACGCGGATGTGGCGGTGCTGCTGGTGGATGCGCGCAAGGGCATCACAGGTGAGGTGGAGGCCATTCTGAAGGGCCTCGCCGAGATCAGCCGTCCGGTATGGCTGGCGATCAACAAGATCGATTTGGTGAAGAAGGAGCAATTGCTGGCCCTGTCGGGGATGCTGGCGGCGCGTTATGATTTTGCCCGCACCTATATGATCAGCGCGCTCACCGGCGACGGGCTTGATGATCTGAAAACCGATCTTGCCGCCGCCAT
This sequence comes from Hyphomicrobiales bacterium, assembly GCA_002869085.1. Taxonomy (GTDB): domain Bacteria; phylum Pseudomonadota; class Alphaproteobacteria; order Rhizobiales; family BM303; genus BM303. Next base: position 26,147 of record PKTQ01000018.1, read on the forward strand.
GCCGGCGGGGCCGTGGCTCTATCCGGAAGACCAGATCGCCGATCTGCCGCAGCGGCTGCTGGCGGCGGAAATCACCCGCGAGAAGATCTTTCTGCGCCTGCACAAGGAGCTGCCCTATGCCTCGACCGTCGAGACCGAGAGCTGGAAAGTGCAGAAAAACGGTTCCATCCGCATCGATCAGGTGATCTATGTGGAGCGCGACAGCCAGAAGATGATCGTGCTCGGCAAGCAGGGACGGACGATCAAGGAACTCGGGCGGCTGGCGCGCGAGGAACTGAGCGAGATTCTGGACACGCCGGTGCATCTGTTCCTTTTCGTCAAAGTGCGCGGCAAATGGGGCGACGATCCGGAGCGCTACCGGGAGCTGGGGCTGGACTTTCCCAAGTGATCATGGCCGGCTGAAACCGGCAGAGAGGCGTCAGGCACGATGGAATGGCAGGATGAGGGCATTATTCTGTCGGTGCGCCGGCACGGGGAAAGCTCGGTCATTCTCGATGTGCTGACCTGCCATCACGGCCGCCATGCCGGGCTGGTGCGGGGCGGGCGCTCGCGCCGCCAGCGCAGCGCCCTGCAGCCAGGCAATTCGGTGGCGGTGAACTGGCGCGCCCGGCTCGAGGATCATCTGGGCAATTACACCGCCGAACTGACCCGCCCCCGCGCCGCCACCATCATGGGCGACGCAGCGGCGCTGGCGGGGCTCTCGTCCCTGTGCACGCTGCTTAGCCTGCTGGCCGAGCGCCAGTCCTGTCCGGAGATCCATGCGGCCAGCAGCGTGGTGCTCGACCTGATGAGCGAGCAGGGGCCGTGGCCGGGTCCGATGGCCCGTTGGGAGCTCGGCCTGCTGTCGGAGCTGGGCTTCGGGCTCGACCTTGAGCGCTGCGCGGCGACCGGCCGGAAAGACGAGCTGATTTATGTCTCGCCGAAATCGGCCACGGCGGTCTCGGCGGAGGCGGGGCGGCCTTATGCGGATAAACTGCTCGGCCTGCCCGGCTTCTTTCTCGATGGGCGGATCAGCGCGCCCTCGCGCGAGGACATCCTGCAAGGGTTTGCCCTGACCGGCTTTTTTCTCGAGCGCCATGTGATGGGTCCGCGCGGCCTCAAAATGCCCGATGCGCGCCGGCGGATGATCGAAAAATTGATGCGAATCGGTTGACAACGCATTACCAATCGGCAGTCACAACGAAAGACTGCAACAGATTGTCAAGTTTGGGCTATGGGGAAATGTCACAGGAAATCAATTCAGTAACTGAGTTTATTCATGTCGTTTCCGGCCTGAATAGCGGGCTGGTCCGATCTGGTGACCAGTTGATGCAGGATTATGGCCTGACCAATGCGCGCTGGCGGGTGATGCAGGCCATCCAGCGCGGCGGCGAGCAGACCGTGGCCCGCATCGCGCGGGCAATCGGCCTGAAACGCCAGGGGGTGCAGCGCATCGTCAATGAGCTGGAGCAGGAAGGCTTCGTGCGGCTGATCGATAACCCGGATCACAAGCGGGCGCGGCTGGTGCAGCCGACGGCGGCGGGCGCGGCGGCGCTCGAAGCGGTGGGGCGGCGCTATGACGGCTGGGCGGATGCGCTGGAGACCCGGTTCTCCCGCGACCGGCTTGACCGTCTGACCCGGGATCTGCGCGCCTTGCAGGAGCTGGTTGGA
>PKTQ01000022.1:0-14388 GCA_002869085.1 Hyphomicrobiales bacterium
ATGGTCCGGTGCTGTTTGTGATCGGCGATGTGCTTGCCCTGGCGCCGGCCATGGCCGGCAGCCGCCCCGACCCCGCCATGACGGCACGCGAAGGAGAGGCCGCCTCAGCCCCATGAGCCGGCAGAGGGCAGGGGGGCGCCGCTTCGGCCAAGCTGTCCGGAGCTATTCCAGCAGACCGGATTTGATGGCGATTTTCATCAATTCGGCAAAATTCTTGGCTCCGGTCTTGTGCATGATCCGGGCGCGGTGAACCTCTACCGTGCGATGGCTGATGCCGAGTTTGCGCGCCACCATCTTGTTCTGATCGCCCCTGACCAGCAACAACATGATCTCCCGCTCCCGCTCCGACAACTCCGCCAGCATGTCATTGGCCCCGGGCGACGGCCTGAGCGGCGCGGCGCGGTGGTCGGCGCTACTCTGCACCGCTTCCAGGACCGTATCGAAAGTGAAGGGCTTTTCGATGAAATCAACCGCGCCGAGCCGGATTGCCTGCAGGGCGGTCGAAATATTGCCATGTCCGGACATCATGATCACCGGCATGTGTCTGGGGTCGGGTTTCAGCTGCTTCAGCACCTCGAGGCCGCTCATGCCCTTCATCTTGATGTCCAGCAGCACACAGCCGGGAGCCAGGCCCGCTGCCGCCGTCAGGAAAGCCTCCCCGGAGGAGAAAATGGTCGTGTTGTAGCCTTCAGCCTTCAACACCGCCTCGGTGCTGATGCATACCAATTCGTCATCATCGACGATATAGATGGAATTGAAGGTCATGCCCAATCCGGAACACGCTAACTACCAGAAAAAACTGTAATAAATCCAAAACCACTTTTGCGACTTATTCACAAACTCACGCTGTCAGACTGCCATTGCTTCTGGTTTCCTGCAAGCGATTCCGGATATTCTTCGACATTTCATCCGTAGGTAGAAATATTTCGAACACCGCCCCCTGGCCGGGTTTGCTGGTGACCTCGATTCTGCCGCCATGATTGCCGGTCACAATGCCATAGGCCGATGACAGCCCCAGTCCGATGCCCTTGCCGGACGTCTTGGTGGAAAAGAAAGGCTCGAAAATATAGGGCAGATTGTCATCGCTGATGCCGCTGCCCGTATCGGCCACCGTCAGTTTGATCATCTGCCCGCCCTGGCCCTCGCCATCGGCGCTATTGTCGATCCTGCCGAGGGAGACCGTGATCTCGCCGCCCTTGTCCTCGCAGGCATCCACCGCATTGGTAATGAGGTTCAGCACCACCGACTGCAGCTCGGCGGCAATGGCCGGAATTTCGCCGCACGGCTCGTCGAGGCTGTCGATGAGGCGGACATTCTCCGGCAGGCCGATCCGCGCCAGCGCGATCGCCTCACGCACCGTGGCGCTGATATCGACAAGCTCCTTTTCCACGTCGTCCTGACGGCTGAACTGGGTGATCCGGCGGGTGAGGGAACTGAGCTGGGCCACCGCGTCATCGATAATGGCGATATTCCGATAGACCGGATTGTCTTCATCCATGCCTTTCAGCATGGCGCTGGACAGAAGTGAGATCGGCTGCAGGGTATTGTTGAAGTCATGGGCGATGCTGCCGGTCAGCCGCCCCAGCGCTTCCATTTTCTGGGTTTGCGCCTGGTTCATCACCAGCATCTTCTGATTGGTGATATCACGGCCGGTGCCGCGATAACCCAGAAATTCGCCATCCTGGCTGAAATGGGGATTGCCGCTGATCTGGGTGAAATGCAGTTTGCCGTTCGCGTGACGAAACTGATATTCGAAATTCCGGAACGGTTTGTGGTCACGCAGAATAGCCTCGTACCGCGCCGCAATTTCCGGTGCATTATGTTCCCTGATCCATTCCAGGCGGTTCTTGCCGATGATCTCGGACCGGCGATTGGCGATCACCCCCCTGACCCTGCTGACATAGGAAAATCGTAAATCGGGCCCGGTTTCCCAGAACCAGTCGGAAGCTGTTTCGGCATAGTCCTGAAACCGGATCTGCGCCAGCCTGGCATTTTCCTCGGCCTGTTTCAGCTCGGTGATATCGACCAGCACCCCGACTGTGCTGCCGTCCGGCATGAGCCTCAGGCTGACTTTGAACCATTTGCCATTGCTCAGGCGCAGTTCCTCCCGGGAGCTGCCGCAGCGGTATATGGCCAGGCGCTCGGCCACCCAGGCTTCCTCACCTGTTTGGGTGCCTTCGAACATTTCCTGCTCGGCGATCGCCTGCAAGATGTCCACCAGACGGGTTCCCGGCACCAGAAGGTCGCCGACCTGCCTGAACATCTCACGATAGGTGCTGTTGCACAGCACGAAACGCTCGTCTGGATCGAACAGGATGAAGCCTTCATCAGTGCTTTCGATGGCGGTGGTCAGCATGCTCTCCGAGCGCTGCACAGCCTGTTCCATCAATTTGTGCCGCGTCACATCCCTGGTATTGACGAGAATGCCCTGATAATCGGTGCCCGGCGGAATGAAGCTGCCGAGCGATGAAAGGGTTTTCCAGCTTTTGTCCCGGTGCCGAAACCGGAACTCGGCCCGCGCTTCGCTGGTGGGGGACCTGGCCATATCGGCCAGCCTTTCGCGGATGTCGTCCACATCGTCCGGATGGATGAATTCCATGCAGTTGCGGCCCACCAGTTCCTCGGGGCGGTAGCCGAGGACTTTTTCCGATGAGCGGCTCTGGAATATGATCTCGCCCGTTTCGCTCAGCACGGTAATCAGATCGGAGGTGTTGTTGAGGATGGTGCGAAATTCCTGCTCCGATTTGCGCAGGGCCAGTTCCGCCTGCTTCTGCTCAGTGATGTCGAGCACCGTGCCGGCCATGCGCAGCGGCTGTCCGTTCTCGTCGAATTCCATCTCGCCGCGGTCGTAAACATGCGAGATTCTTCCATCCGGCAACAGAATTCGGTGGATCGAGCTATATTGTCCGCTCAGGCATGCCTGCATCACCGCCGCATTGACCTCGTCCCGGTCATCGGGATGGATGCAGCTCAGGAAGCTGGAGAAAGACGGCGTGAAATCGTCCACGCCGACCCCGAAAATATGATAGATCTGCTCCGACCACACCACTTCATTGGTGTTGACATCCCAGATCCAGTTGCCCAGATGGCCGATGCGCTGGGCTTCGCGCAAGATCCGGTTGCTTTCGTACAGTTCCTTTTCCGCCCTCTTGCGGTCGGTAATGTCCAGCAGGGTGCTTTGGGTGCCGATCACCCGCCCTTCGGCATCGCTCAGCGGGCGCGAATTGTTGAGCACGGTGATGATCCGGCCGTCCTTGCGGATCATCTGATGCTCGAAATTGATGGTTCTGCCGCCGCCCAGCTCCTGTTGATGCGCCAGTTTCCCGGCTTCCGTGCCGCTCATTGTATCGGCCATGCTGAGGCCCAGCAATTCGCTGCGCTCATAGCCCAGCATCTCCAGGCCCGCCTGGTTGCTGTCGATGAACTTGTTCTGTGTGTCGCAGACGAAGATCGAGGCCACCGATTCATCGAAAATGCCGCGATATTTCTCCTCGCTGGCCCGCAAAGTTTGCTCGGCCAGCTTCTGCACGGTGATATCACTGAAAACCCTGACCCGCTCGCCATTTGAGGTGGTGTATTCGGAAAGGCGCTCCCAGCGATTGCCGCTGAGCGGCTGCTCCATTGTGTAGTCCCCATGCCGGTGCTTGCGCTCGGCCAGCCAGTCCTCCTCCCGGCCACGGGCCTGTGGATACAGACCTTCATCGAGCCCCAGGCGCAGCACATCGTCGAACCGCATGCCGATCTTGATCCGGCTGCCCGCGCTCCTGAAGGTCTTCCGGTAGGTCTGATTGCACATCACCAGCCGGTCGTCGCTGTCATAAAGGGCAAAGCCGCTATCGATCGCCTCCAGGGCGAATGTAAGCCGCTGTTCCTGCTGCCGGGCCCGTTGCTGTATCTGCAGCCGCTCCAGCTCGGCACTGGCGCGGGTCGAAAACACGGACAGGATCATCCGCACCATGTCCTCATCCGCCATAGGCTGTCTGTCGACTGTCGCCAGCAGGCCAAGCAGCTTGCCGTCGCTGCTGACCAGCGACACGCCGGCATAGGACACCACCCCCAGGTCGAGCAGCATCTGATCGTCGGGATAGTAATCCAGTACGTGATCCGGATAACAGCAGCTGCCGGCTTCGAACACCTCAGCACATGGTGTTCCTGTCACCTCATATTCGAAATTCTCGATAATCTTGCCGTCTGACCATACGCTGATGGTTCGCACTATGGTGCTTTTGCCGGGGACAAGTTCCCCGACCAGCACATTGCTGGTGCCCAGCCCCTCGCTCAGCGAACGGGCCAATTGATCGAAAAAATCGGCGCCGGTGCCCGATGACGTGCCCTCGACCATGCTGCGCAGCAACCGGGCCTGGCGCGTGAATATCCGCGATGTATCGGTGAGATATCTGGTCAGCCGGCCCAGCGCCAGGGTGACGCTGACACTGCTCATCACCAGGACCACCAGGACGAGAGCCCAGGCCGGCCAGCTGGTGATATATTGCTCAATGTCGAAGGGCGGCAGGCGATGGCCGGACACGTTGTGCGCCGCGATCAGCACGCTGCCGGTAATCACCACCCCGAGGCTGATATAGCTCATGCGCGGACCGAGAAACACGACCGTCATGATCGGCGCCAGCACCAGCATGGGAATGGCCGCCGCCCCGGCAAAACCCAAATTCCACAGGCCCGAGAGCCCCAGCATGATCAGCAAGAGAATTGGTATTCCAGCCCGCAGCGAATACGGAATATACCGGCGCGCCGCCGTGACGCTCCACAATATGAGCGTGCAGGCCACATGCAGCGCCATCATGGGGTGCCAGCCGATATCGACGCTGCGATAGAGCGTGAACACCAGTGCCGGCAACGCCAGAATTGAAAAGCTCACCAGAGCCGCATCGCAGATATTCGATCGGGCCTCTGCGAAAGACTGATCCGGGCCGAACCCCCCCCAAAGATTGTTCGTTTCCATCGTCAACCCCCGTGTAGCGAGCATTCTGTCAGGTGAGTCCTTTAGTCAAACACAATACAGGAACAATAATGATTCTATCGGATGAACATGCAGGCCGCTGCTGATTCGATAGGCTTGCGCATATATCGGCCGGTCGCATCGCTGTGTATGACATGGGTCAAGCCGCATACGTAGTATTACTTAGTCGAGGGCCGGCTTTAAGGGCGCTGGCTACGTGTAAACCCTTAATTTGTTGATATTTATGGGTTTTTTACTATTGTTGACAGATCATGGCAGCAAGTTCTTCAGAAAGGGCGTTCGGAATGAATGCCGGTCATCCTGGGTCAAGAGACAAGCCGAAGAAAGTTTCATCCGGTGGTGGTGATGCGAATATCAAGCAGAGTCAGGTCGCGGAACATGTCGCCGATCTCATTTTGCCCATACGCAATCTGTCCGAAGCCGCTGATTTGACCTATCTGACCTATCTTCTGGACATGGCCAGGGCGGAAGCGCAGCAATTGAAGGGGAAAGACTAGACGTCCGATTGAGATCACCGAAGGGGTGTTGGACGGGCGGGCCTATATTGGGTGTCGTCCTTCCAAAATGACCCGGTCCTATTCCCACTGCCCACCCGTCAGGGTCAGGGCGGCGCGGACAGGGCCGGGTCAGCTTTTTTCATCCTTCCGCCGCACCGGGGTGACGGTCCGATCAAGTTGCTGTTTTCTCTCAATCTGAAACGCTCAAGGTGATGAGAAAGGTGGTCATTCGCGTCCGTCCGGACACTCAGACCCGGATTGCGATGGCTGTGATATTGTCGAAACCGCCATTGTCATTGGCTTTTTGAATTAGACCATCAACCAGATCATTCATGCCGGCATTATCGGCCTCGCAGGTCTTAAACATCTGGTCCAGCTCGTCTTGCCCGATCATGTTATAAAGACCGTCGGAACAGATCAGGATGATATCATCGGGATGCAGGCCGATATATCCGGTATTGGGGCTAATATAAGTCTTGGTTCCGATCGCCTGGGTCAGTTGGTTCTGGTAATAGGACTCGCGGAGCTCGATCGTGTTGATTCCCTTGCTGACCATGTCCTCGGCCACCGTGTCATCGCGGCTGACCCTTTTCAGTTGGCCGCGCGTCCCGTCAAACAGATAGATACGCGAATCCCCGACATTGGAATACAGCATCCGATGACCCACCAGCGTCACGGCGGACAATGTGGTCCCCATCACGCTTAACCCCCGCTTGCCTTTGTTGCGCAAAAAGATATGTCTGTTGACGTTATCGAAAACCTCTGAGATGCGTGCGTTCAAGCCGTCAGGATCGTCAGCAAGGTACTTATAGCGCTGCAGCAGCTTGATCATCTCAGCTTCGGCCAGGGTGACTGCCAGTTTGCTCGCCACCGCGCCATTTTCGTGCCCCCCCATGCCGTCGGCGACAATATAGATGTTGTATTCGGAATTGATCGCGAAGCAGTCTTGGTTTTCCGCGCGGACTTTGCCGATATGGGTATGCCCGCTGCATTCATGGCTGGCCGGTTCACTCATATCGCATGGTCCCTGACAGAGCATTTCTCAGTTTCTCGAATATCTGCCCGTCGTCGGATCTCATGTCGGCACTGCAGACCATTTCAAATTGAGTTGAAAAATTGAACGCCTTGGCTCCGTCCTTCTCATAGAATTCATTATAGATATTGCTGAGCGAAGTTCGGCATTTACTGAAATCCTTATGCCGGAAGCAGATGATTAATTTAGTGTCGTTGTGATTGATGGCATCGGTCTTGACCGTATAAACGGTCAGATCAGAAATATCAGTGTCCTCAAGCTCCAGTTTGCGTCTGATGTTTTCCCCATAGACTTCCGCTAGACCGGTCTCGATCTTCTTGATGTCAACAACGATAATGACTTGAAATAATTTGCTGGAATTGTTGATTTTTTTAACAACCAAGCCCTTGTTCCTGAGCGATTCGAACGGCTTCTTTGTTCTGCTACACTCGTCGATTTCAATCAGCAATTTTCGTTCATTATAGTTCAGCTTCTGGCCTTTTGATCTGTAATCGACCGCAACCACTTCAAAACACAGGATTTCATCGGTAAAGACCCTGATGGCTTTCATATGTCGCGCGATGGATTCAGCATCTGACCAGATTCTGACGCAATAATCCCATGCCCCGGCCAGAGTGCTGATCGCGTAGCCATTGATTTCCGGCGGCACATTTCGCTTGAAGGCTTCCACATAGGGTATGGGCGCGCCGCCTTTCAACAGCAGGATATAGAGAGTGCTGTTCAGAGTCTTATGAACCTCATTGTTCCATTGATAGCTGTGTTCGTTGACCTTGATCTGGACCCCGCCATTTGTCCGGATCAGCGAATTTTTCTGCTCTTTAAGAAAGGCATCCACTTCATCCAGAGAGATTCTCTCATCCGGATCGTCGCGCATCATATTTTCGAACAGCCTGAAATATTGCGTCGTTCCCCAACTTGTCCCGCTGGTGGCTTCGGTCAGATAACCGGTGAAATGCGATTTTCGCTCACTCCAGGAATCGAGCCTGTTGTTCTCCTCGATTACCGACGCATCGCCCCCGACCATGAACACGAGTATCTGGGTGAAGGTGAGTCCGAGCGAGAAGATGTCCTGGGCAAAGGTCGGTGCGCTGTGTTCATCAACCTCCGGCGCCGAATATTGCGGTGTTCGGCCCGCCATGGTCTCATAGAGTTTTCTGGAAATGCCGAAATCGGCGATTTTAGGAATGACGCTGCCGTCAGGTTCTTTGAACAGCAGGATATTCATCGGCTTGATGTCGCAGTGAACCAAATCTCTAAGATGTCCTGCCCATACCCCCGATGTGATGTTCAGCAGGAGTTCAATGAATTCGATCTCGCCGGGAATGTATTTTTCAACCTTTCCGGAAGCCAGAAGGCTGAAGAGATTGCCAATCTCACTGAATTCGGTAACGATCGCGCTGACGATATATTCCTCATCATCCATATCAAGGAGCGAGTACAGGACATCGTGGATCGACACGACATAGACACTGCCATGGCTGAATGTAATCCAGGCGTTTTTTTCATTGTCGACCTTTTCCCGCTGCTTTTCATATTCTTCCTTATCCTTGAAAGGTATCGGTTTTCTTATTTTTAGAGCGAAAGCCAGTTCCTTATTGCCTGGTCTATGAGCCTTCCACACCGTGGCTTCACCGCCGGAATCTATTTCCTCATCCAGGATATAGTCACCGATCTTCGTCCCCTTGCACAGCATCATTTTCCCCTGTCGCTCTTTGCCTTTAATACCTGGCCCGGCACCACCGCCCGCAAGCTGTCTTGTGCGGGGTGATATGATTTTGAAAAACACCAATAAGTTGTGATAATGGCGCTATGAGCGCGAATTACAAGAAAAATCGGCATAAAAACACGCTGAGATTGTGATTGTTCAGAGCCCTAGGCATTCGCTTCGATCAACAGTAACCGATTTGAAATGACCCGGTCCTATTCCCACTGCCCACCCGTCAGGGTCAGGGCGGCGCGGACAGGGCCGGGTCAGCTTTTTTCAAGGCGTGGTGGCGGGCGCCGCCGCCCCCGTTCTATTCCCGGCGCGAGCGGCGCTTGGCGTCCATGCTCTGCCTGACCATCTTGCTGAAATCGCGCTGCCGGTGTCGCCGTTCTGCCAGGCTTTCCGCATTTCGGGCATCCTCCGCCCGCAGCTTGCGCCAATTGGCCAGCCTTTTGGGCGCGATGCGCCCGGAAGCGATGGCATGGCGAACAGCGCAGCCGGGCTCGCTGTCATGGCTGCAATCGCTGAAGCGGCATTGCCGGGCCAGCGCTTCCAGATCGGCAAACACTTCGCCGATCCCGTCGCCGGCCCCGCTCAGTTGCAGCTCGCGCATGCCCGGCGTGTCCAGCAGCCAGCCGCCGGACGGCAGCCGGTGCAGAACCCGGGCGGTGGTGGTGTGCCGTCCCTTGCCGTCTTGCTCGCGGATCTCGGCCGTGTCGATCAACTGATTTCCGATCAGGCTATTGATCAGGGTCGATTTCCCCACACCCGACGAGCCCACCAGGGCGATGGTCTGCCCGTGTCCGCACCAGCCGGACAGGCAAGCCACATCATCTGATTTCCGCGTGTCCATCGTCTCGACCAGCAGGCCGGGCGCCAGCCGCGCCGCCTCGGCGAAATCCTGCGGCCGCTCGGTCAGATCGGCCTTGGAGAGCACGATCACCGGGGTCACGCCCTCCTGGCGCGCCAGCGCAAGATAGCGCTCCAGCCGTGATGGGTTGAAGTCCTGATTGCAGGAGGAAACGATGAACAGGGTGTCGATATTGGCGCCGATCAGTTGAATCTCCCGCCCGGTGCCCGGCGCCCGGCGCTTGAACAGGTTCCGGCGCGCCAGCAATCTGCAGGGCTTGCCGCTGGCCGCGTCAAGCAGCAGCCAGTCCCCCACGGTTGCCGTCCCGGCCGGGTCGCCGTCATCGTCATGAAAGGGCGGTATGGTTTGTTCGCGCCCGGCCCCGGCCACCACAAGATGGCCGCGGTGAACCTGCATCACCCTGACCGGGATCATTCCATCCGGGATCTGGGCCTGCATTTGCGAAGTGTAGAAGGAAGTCCAGCCGAGTTCGGCCAGTTCATTGATAAGATAGGTCATTGGTCTCTTGCCGTGAAGTGCGCCGCCTGCCGGCGTTAGCGCACAAACATATATTGCCGGTCCTCGCCGCGACGGGCGATGACCGAATCCGGATCGGACAGGGCGGGATCGTCTCAAATAGCGGCGGAATGCGCGCCGCATCGTCTCGCAGTTACGGCCGCGAGGATGGGTTAATCCCTGACCCTGGCAGTAGACACAATGGCAGTAAAAAAATCTCCTGGGGCGGCTGCGTCAAGGCCGATATCATCCGAAATAAATCAGGTTGTGGCAAGCCTTTCCGCCATTGGCCGGCAGGACGGGATGTCGCAGCGAACGGGGCTGGGCAGGCGCAGCCCTTCGGTTGTGTCGGCGCGGGTGCGGGCGGCGGGCAGGGGGGCTCGTCCCGTCTCAGCCGGTGCTCCAGGAACGGGGGCGCTTCATGCCGGCGATCTTGCAGGCCTGCTGCACATAACCATAGGGAAACAGCCGGGTGATTTCGCTGCGCGGCAGACGCCGCCGCCTGAGAAAATTGCCCACATCGCGCGGGCTGGCCGCCACCCCGTGCTCGTCATACCAGGCGCGCATGAACTCGATCACCTGCCAATGCGCCTCGGTCAGCTCGATTCCCTCGCGCGCCGCCAGCGCGGATGCGATCTCCCGGTTCCAGTCCTCGGGATTGATCAAATAGCCTTCATCGCCGAGTTGTATCGAGCTGAGGGGATCAGTCATGGTGATTGGTCTCCGGGCAATCGCTTTAGGGGTTTGATCGAATTTTCACCCTAGGCAATTTGACGCCGGGACCTATTGATTTAGAACAATTGCGCCGGGACAACGCGGCCTGAGCGCTGAAAATCATCCCGGCCTGCGGTCCTCTGGGATCAGTCATGAAAGAAGCATGACCCGGCACTTCGCCCGGATGCGCCGGGGCGGGCCGCTCAGACGCTGGGATCGTCCAGGTTTTGCAGCTCAAACAGGGCTTGTTGCCCCTTTTTCAATTGTGCCCGGCACACTTTCAGGCGCCGCTTGAGGCGCTTGATATCATGCGCATCGTCGGCCACCTCCAGACGGGCGGCAAATTTCTGCTCTTTGTCTTTCAACTGTCGCAGCAAATCTTCCAGAGTCTGAATGCGCTTGAGCTGCCGGCTTTCCTTGGTGTTCAGCAGCTCCTGCAGATTCTTGATAAGTTTGCTCAGTCCCATCCCTCAAGCCTCTCCCATGGCCAACAAATCAATCATCGTCATTAGCAGCTAAGTCGCCAATCTCCCCGTCGTCAAGCTCAACGATGTTCTGCGCCTCTCTTTCGACCTGGTCGGGCTCCCCGAACAGGATATGCCCGGCACGGGTCAGGTCGCGGATGATCGACTTGCTGAAAAACAGATCATTCATCAGCGAGGTCGCCATTTCACCGGTGATCTGGCCGCGGCGGATCATCTTGTCCAGGCTCTTGATGGTGGCGCTGCGGTCTTCGCGCGCATCCAGCTTCAACTCGTCGAGATCGAACACGTCGGCCCGTTCGCCGCCGTGCTGCAAGTGGCTGATCATTCTGAGTATCTGGGCGATATTGACGCGGATCGCATTATATTCATTGCGCATCACCACATTGTTCGAGGCGATATAGGACAGGACATTCTTCTGCAATTGCTCCGCATCTTTCACCGCGCGCACGATACGCTGGCTGGCGGTGCGCAGCTCGAACAGCCGGTTGGAAAAATTGGGATCGAGCCCTTTTTGCGCCCGCCCGGTAAAGGCGATGATCGCCGAATGCAGGTGCTTGATGCTGAAGGCATATTGCTCGGAGATATCGGTGCGGATGATTTCGCGCGATTTATAGACTTCGGCTTCCAGATCCTTGTCCGAAAGAATGTCGCTGCGGTGGATCGAAATACCATGCGCGATGATCTCGAAGGCATTGTCGTAAAGATGCAGCACCTCGTTGCGCACCGCCTCGATCAGGGTTTCGGGAAAATCAATCACCGACTCGTTCAGATATCTGGGCTCGATGATCGACTCCTCCGCCGAGGGGAATACCCATTCCAGCAATCGCACCAGCGGCCCGACCAGAGGCGACATGACCAGGACGCCGATGGAGTTGAACAGGGTATGGAACACCGCCAGCTTGAGGGTGTAATTGTCGCTTGCGATGCCCGTATGCCCGCTGATCCAGTCCACCATGAAGATGATCTGCCACATCAGGCCGATGGCGATCACCCCGGTGACCGTGTTGAAAATCAGATGCGCCCCGGCCAGTCGCTTGCCCTGAATATTGGCGCTCATGGCGCCGATGATCGCGGTGATGGTGGTGCCCACATTGGCCCCGATCGCCAGCGCCAGCGCGTTCTCATAGGTAATCTGCCCCACCGACAGGGCGGTGATGATCAGCACCAGCGTGGCATGCGAACTCTGCATCACCACCGTCGCCGCAAGGCCGATCAGCGCGAACAGAAAAAGGCCCGCATAGCCGCCCATCGCAAAGCGGGTCAGGTCGATATCGCCTCTGAAAGCCTCGAAGCCTTCCTTCATATAGTGAATGCCGAGAAACAGCAGCCCGAGGCCGGCCAGCACATAGCCGATGCCCTTCAGGTTCTTCGAGCTCTGGAACACCAGGACCACCCCGAACACCAGCATCGGCATGGCATAGGCCGAAATCTTGACCTTCAGCCCGAACCCGGCAATCAGCCAGGCGCCGGTGGTGGTGCCCAGATTGGCGCCGAAAATGATGCCGATCCCCGCCGCCAGGCCGATCAGCCCGGCGCTGAGGAATGAGATGGTGATCACCGAAACCAGTGAGCTGGACTGCATCAGGCTGGTGGTCACCACGCCGAAGGAGATGCTCTTCCACAATTTGTCCGTGGTGCGGGTCAGCAGTTTCTCCAGCACGCCGCCGGTGAAGGTGCGGAAGCCGTCTTCGAGAAAAATCATCCCGAACAGGAAAATCGCCACCCCGGCGGCGATTTCCTTGAAATCCGGGCTGAGCCAGAAACCGGCCGTGAGGGCGGCTAAGATGATGGGCAGGACAATGCGTTTGATCATGGGTCTCGAAAGCGAATTCTCCCCTTTCGGGGCGGAATGGAACGTTATCCTCCGTTGGCCGCAAGTGACCGGGGCGGGCTTGCGGCCCCGTCCCCGGCCGGATGCGGACTAGTTCAGCAGCATGCCGCGCAGGGTGAAGTAGAATATGGCCGACAGCAGGCCCGACAGCGGCACGGTGATGACCCAGGCCGCGGCGATTTTCAGCAGCATCGAGCGCTTGACCAGATCCTGCCGGTAGACCCGGCGCAGGCTTTTGCGCTCTTTCTTGTAAAGGCCGAGCTTTTGCCGCCTTTGCTTCAGCTCTTGCAGCATGATGCCCTTTTCGGCCACCGAAACCTGCTCGAATTTTTCCAGAAACGCATCGATCGCGGTCGGGTCTTTGTCGTCTTCGTGGTGCTCCTTGATCTCGTCGAGCATGCGGGCGTAATTGGCCTCGAGAAACTCGCGCAGGAAGCCGACCCCGAACACGCCGCCGACCGCAATATGGGTCGAGGACACCGGCAGGCCGAACTGGGTGGCGATGATCACCGTGATCGCCGCGGCCAGCGCGACGCAGAAGGCCCGCATCTTGTCCAGCTCGGTGATTTCCGAGCCGACGGTGCGGATCAGCTTGGGGCCGTACAGCATCAGGCCGAGCGCAATGCCAAAAGCGCCGACCATCATCACCCAGAGCGGGATGCCGGCCTTTTTCACCACGCCGCCATGTAAGATGGCGTCATTGATCGCCGCCAGCGGCCCCACCGCATTGGCCACGTCATTGGCGCCATGCGCGAAGCTCAGCAAGGCGGCCCCGAAGATCAGCGGGATTGTGAACAGCATATTGATGCTGTCCCGGTCATTGCTCAGTTTCTTCGCCGATCGCATGATCAGCGGTCTGACGAGGAGATAAATCAGCACGGCGGCCACGAAGCCGAGCGCCAGTGCGGAGGTCATGTCCAGCTTATAGAGCTTCTTCAGCCCCTTGAGCAGCAGATAGGAGCTGAACGCCCAGCCCATGATGGCGATGAGGATCGGCACCATGCGCTTGGCGGCGCCGATCTTGTCCGCCTGATAGATGATGCTGCGCTTGATCAGATACAGAAAACCCGCCGCGATCACCCCGCCCATCACCGGCGAGATGATCCAGCTTGAGGCGATGGCGCCCATTTTGTCCCAATTGGCGATCTGCCAGCCGCCGGCCGCGATGCCGGCGCCCAGCACGCCGCCGACAATGGAATGGGTGGTGGAGACCGGCGCGCCGACAAAGGTGGCTATATTCAGCCACAGCGCCGCCGCCAGCAGGGCCGCGGTCATCACCCAGATGAAAGTGTTGACATCGGTGATCAGCGCCGGATCGATGATGCCTTTCTTGATGGTGCTGACCACGTCGCCCCCGGCGATCAGCGCTCCGCCCGCCTCGAATATCGCCGCGATCAGGATCGCCCCGGTCATGGTCAGCGCCTTGGAGCCGACCGCCGGGCCGACATTATTAGCCACGTCATTGGCGCCGATATTGATTGCCATATAGCCGCCGATCATCGCGGCGACCACCAGCATCACATCGCCATGTCCGGACCCGACCCGATAATTGGCGAAAATCATGATGGCCACTACGAACAGCATGGCCGTTCCGAGGCGAAACAGCTCGTTACGGCTGATATTGGTGGCCTTTTCCAATTGGTTGAAGTTCAAGAATTCCATGATGCGAAGTCCCCCCCTAAGAACTCCCCGATCATGAAATGAATCCGGAATGAAGTAAATTGGATTGTCACAGAACTGTCATTAATCTGTCACAAATTATTCACATAGCTGACAAAA
>PKTQ01000022.1:14405-17940 GCA_002869085.1 Hyphomicrobiales bacterium
CGCAGCGCAGCCCGGCCGGGCAGGGCGCGCGCCTTTCTGAAAAATAGTCAGTGTTTTTAAACACTTTTACCTCATACTGGCTGTAAATTTTTCAACGAAGAAAATCAGGGCGGTTGCTGGGGCCGCAAGAGGCGGGCGCGATTGGCAATGAAACAGGCATGGGGCGCAATGAGAGTCATGTCCTGGCAGGCTGTGGTCTATCTGGCCACGGTGCTTGGCCTGGGAGTGTGTAGCTTTGCCCTTGCTGGCCTCGACTGGCATGGCGGCGGTAATGTACACATCGTGATGGATTCGGCTTCCACGATACTCGCCCTCATTGTCGGCGCCATCGCTCTGATGCGCTATTATGCCCAAAAGGAAAACACCTATCTGTTCATCAGCACCGGCTTCCTCGGTGCCGGCTTTCTGGATTTGCTGCATGAGATCGTCACCAATGATTCCCTGGTGCCGCTTCTTCCGTCGGGCGTTGCCGCCCTGACCCCATGGAGCTGGCTGGTTTCGCGCCTGTTTCTGTCCTCATTCCTGTTTCTGAGCTGGCTGGCCTGGCACCATGAGCGCCGGCGGGGCGAAGCCGTGCGCATCGGTGAATGGCCGGTGTTTGCATTCACAGTTATTGTTCTGCTGCTCACTGCCGCTTTCTTCGCCGTTCTGCCGCTGCCATCGGCCTATTTCCCGGAGCATTTTTGGGGACGTCCCGCCGAATTGGTGCCGGCCACGTTCTTTGCGCTGGCGCTGGCCGGCTATCTGCAAAAGGGCGTCTGGCGCCTTGACCGTTTCGAGTACTGGCTGGTGCTGTCACTGATTATCGGTCTGGCGGTTCAACTGCAGGCGATGCCCATGTCGCAAAGCATGCAGGATGTTCATATCGACATGGCGCATCTGTTCAAGCCGATCAGCTATCTGTGCGTCATGGTTGGCCTGTTGGCCGAAATGTGGAGAGTATTGCGCAATGCCAATCAGCGCAGCCGAGATCTGACCGGCGCCAAGATCAAGCTCGATCAGATTCACCGCCGCCTGGTCACTTCGGTCAATTCCATGCGCAACGGTTTTGCCATCTGGGACTCCGATGACCGGCTGGTGCTGGCCAATCGCGCTTATCTGCAGTTTCACGCCCCGATCGCCGATCTGATCACCGAGGGGCTGAACTATAGCGATATGCTCAATGCCGGTTTCAAGAAGAATGTCTGGAAGGTCAAGGATCCGTCCAGGCGCGCCGCATTACGCCGCATTCTGGCCAACCGGCGGACCGAAAGGGAATCGGAAATCGAGGCCACCCTCGAGGACGGAAAGCAACTCGTTTATGCCAATATGGTGCTCGACAATGGGGAGATGATCACCACCGTGGTCGATGTGTCCGCCCATCGCCAGAGGGAACTGGAACTGCAGGACACCAAGGACCAGTTGGAGCATATCGCCTATTACGACAATCTGACCGGGCTCGCCAACCGGGTGCACTGCCTGAAGGACATGGCCGAAAAATTCGCCTTTGCCGACAAGGGGAAGAAATGGGCGATCATCCAGATCGATCTCGACAAATTCAAGCGCATCAATGACACCCAGGGCCATGCCACCGGCGATTATCTTCTGAAACGGATCGGTGAACGCTTCCAGTTGCTGACCCGCGAGATCGCGGGATTCGAAATCTATCGCTGGGGCGGCGATGAGTTCATCGCCCTCGTCGAGCGCGGTGAAAACACCGATCTTGAAGTGATCTGCCAGGAATTGACCGATCTGGCCGGCATCCAGCTCACCTATGAAAATCAGGTGCTGCGGCCGACCGTCAGCCTCGGCGTTGCCCGCTACCCCGAGGATGGCGAGGATCTGGAAGCCCTGATGATCTTTGCCGATCTGGCCCTGTACAAGACCAAGGAGCTGGGCAGGGACGGCTATCAGTTCTTCACCTCGGACATGAAGGCCGAGGTCGACAAGGAGGCCCGCATCGAGGATGAGCTGCGCGAGGCGATCAACGAGGGCCAGCTCGAGCTTTATTATCAGCCACAGATCAATATCCGCACTGAAGCCATAACCGGTGTCGAGGCGCTATTGCGCTGGAACCATCCCGAGCGCGGCCTGGTGAGCCCCGGTGAGTTTCTGCCCATCGCCGAGAATTCTGGCCTCGCGCCGGCAATCGGCCGGCTCGTGTTCGACCAGGGCCTTGCTGCGGCGCGCAAAATGCTGGACGCCAATATCGATTTCGGGCGCCTGGCCGTCAACCTGTCCCCGAACCATTTGAAGGAGGGGGAAATCCTGAAGGATCTGTTCCGCTGCGTGGAGGCCTACCAGGTCGCGCCGCAATATCTGTCGGTGGAAATTCTGGAATCCTTCCTGCTAGATGATCCCCACGCCGATATCGAGAATATCCTCAAACAGGTGCGCGACAAGGACATACATGTGGAATTGGATGATTTCGGCACCGGCTATGCCTCCCTGTCGCATCTGTCGACCATGCCGATCAGCGGCCTCAAGATCGACCGTTCCTTCATCCAAAAGGTGGTCAACGATCCGACCCAGAAAGGAATCGTGTCCTCGCTGATTTCCATATCAGAACTGATGAAACTGCATGTGATCTGCGAAGGCATCGAAACAAGAGATCAGGTCGAGGCCATCAGCCAGATCGGCAATTGCTCGATCCAGGGTTATTTCGTGGCCCGTCCGATGCGCTTCTCGCAACTGACCGAGTGGATCTCCCGCAGTTGCAACAAGGGCGCATTATGCGCTTTGCCGAAAATGGAAATTAATAGGTCCTGACCCTAAAACCAGCCTCTGGTCGGATGACCCCGCGTCCCGCGCCGGATATCAGCTCCCGAAACTATCGATAGTCGCCTGGATCTGCTCCGCTTTCAGCCGGTCGCGGGTGTTGAGCAGCAGATCGGTGCCGGCTTTCTCATTGATCTGTTCGACGAGACTATTGTAGTCGGCTCGCTCGGTTACGCTCAAAGTGCTGATCTTGCGCGGCGGTGTCAGCTCGCGAATCTGCACCTGGATATTGCGAATCTGCTGCATTTTGGCATTGCTGACCGTGCCGGGGTCATAATCATTGAGAAAATTGGCCTCCAGGGTGCGCAGCCGGTCAAGGCGGGCTTTTTGCGCGCCGCGAAGCTTCGGCTCCAGCAAATCGTCCACCTTCTGCATCAACTCGGTCAGGGTGCTGTCCTTCTTGACATCCACATAATCCTTGCCGAGGATCGCATAGGCTTTCTGGTAAAGCTCGGTGCGCTCAGTAGCATCTGAATCCGACAGCACACCGTCAGGACTGGCGCGCTCATTGATCCGCCCGATCTGTTCCTGCAACGAGGCCAGCCTGTCCTGTTCGCTTGGCGACAGATCGACCTTATAGCCGTTCAACCGGTCGAGATCCCGCTGCAGGCTTTTCACGATCAGATCATTGGCCTGGACCGAGGTTGACAATCCGGCCGAGAACAGCGCGTCCGCCGTGGGGGCGCCGAACAGGGCATCGGACGACCCGAACAGGGCCGCACGATTGCGCGTCGTCATGTCGGAATAACCAAAATCCATCAGACTCATCTCCATGCGA
>PKTQ01000288.1 GCA_002869085.1 Hyphomicrobiales bacterium
ACCCCGACCACCACCCGGTCCGGGCGCATGAAATCCTCAATCGCCGAGCCCTCGCGCAGGAACTCCGGGTTGGAGGCGATCTCGAAATCCGCTTCCGGATTGGTTTCGCGCACAATCGATTTGATTCGGTGCGCGGTGCCCACCGGCACCGTCGATTTGGTGACGATCACCGTAAAGCCATTCAGCGATTTGGCGATCTGCCGCGCCGCCTGCTCCACATAGATGAGATCCGCCGCCCCGTCGCCGCGCCGGGTCGGCGTGCCCACCGCGATGAACACCACATCGGCCACGGCCACCGCCTCGGCAAACCCGGTTGAAAAGGCCAGCCGGCCCGCTTCGGCATTGGTCCGCACCAGATCCTCAAGCCCCGGCTCATAGATCGGGATCAGCCCCTGGTTCAGCTTGGCGATC
Source organism: Hyphomicrobiales bacterium (assembly GCA_002869085.1). Taxonomy (GTDB): domain Bacteria; phylum Pseudomonadota; class Alphaproteobacteria; order Rhizobiales; family BM303; genus BM303. Next base: position 412 of record PKTQ01000288.1, read on the forward strand.
TTGTCCGCGTCCTGGTCGATACAGGTGACCTGAAAGCCGAACTCGGAAAAACAGGCTCCTGACACCAGCCCGACATAGCCCGAGCCGATCATGACAATACGCATCTGAAATCTTCCTGTTCCGTGGAAGGGCGGATAAACCCGTCTGATCGGGCTGACCAAGGCCAGCGCGTGGGAGCCCCCCTATATGTCTGTTCCGGACCCCGTATAGAGGGTTTGCGGCGCAAATTGAAGCGCCTTTGCCCCCGGCCGGTTCGGTCAATCGATTTGAGCGCCCGAATCGTCCTCGCCGGGCGCCAATTGCCGAAACAGGGCCAGGCTCGGCTGTCCGGTTTGCGGCAGGTTATGGCCCCGCTCATAGGCTTTGATGGCGGTGCTGGTCCTTGGCCCGATCACCCCATCGGCCGGTCCCGGTTTGAAACCGGCCCGGCTCAGCAGGCTTTGCAAGCGGGCGATGCGCTGTTTTTTCACCACCAGCCGGGCGGATTTCATCCATTCGGCCTGACGTGAAAACCGGGACGCCAGCGCGGCGACATTGATTTTGCCGGTGATCTGGCGACGGATCAGCTTGTTGCCACGCCGCCATTCCTGGCGCTTGACGATATTGCCCACATTGACCCCGATCACCTTATAGCCATCCGCCTCGCTGATCATCAGCGGCGCGCCGGACGCGCCCTTATAGGCATCGCAGTCATGCAGCAGCAGCGACTCCCGGCCCCGTAGCGAGCGCCGCAACCTCCTGGTGATCAGCTTGCGATCGTTCCAGCTGGCCACCCCGCAACCCGGCGAAATGAGCAGGCCGCCCTTCAGCCGGTCACCGTGGAATCCGGCCAGCAGCAGGCGCTTCTCATCCGCCGCCTTGCGGATCTCCGCCGCCTTGCGCACCACCACCGGCAGGCTGTCCCAGCAGGCGGGCCGGCTCAGCTTGACGATCATCCAATCGGTCAGGAAGGTTTTGATGGTGGTGTGCCGGGTCCGGCTTCCGGCCAGAATGCCATTGAGAACCTCCTGATGCGTGTCTCCGGCCAGGGTCTCGCTGATATAGCGCCCCGGCAGCACGAAGCGGCTTTTCGCCAGGTCGAGCCGGCGTTTCTTCTTGACCTTGAACACGCAATGGGCGGCGCTGACGATGGTATCGGGCGAGATGCAGAACGCCGTGCAGATTGAGCGGGCCTCCCGGTTGAGCAGCACCCCGACACTGCCCACGATCTGGTTATGCCTGGGGCCGGGATAGATGCGGTCATCCTTGCCCAGAACCCCATAATGCTTCGCCTGACGCTCAGGGGTGGATTGTCGCCGTTTCCGGCTCCGCTTGGCCCGGCGCACCGGCCTGGTCTTGCCAAAGGCCGACACCGCAGCCGTCACGCGAATCCCGTCATCGCGTCCTTGCCCCGCGGCGGAGGCCGAAAGCGCAAATATGATCCCGAACCCGCCGATCAGCGCAAACACAAGCCGCGCCAACATGACTTATTTTTTCGCCTGAATCTTGGCCCAGCTATCGCGCAGGGCCACCGTGCGGTTGAACACCGGCTTCTCCGGGCTTGAATCCGGATCGACCGCGAAATAGCCCTGGCGCTCGAACTGCACCGCAGAGCCAGGCTCCAGCCCGGCCAGGGACGGCTCCAGCATGGCTTCGCTGAGCACGGTAAGCGAATCCGGGTTGAGATCGGCGATATAATCCCCGTCGCTGCCCGGCTCCGGCACCTTGAACAGATGATCGTAAAGCCGCACCTCGCCCGGGACCGCATGGGCCGCCGATACCCAGTGAATGGTGCCCTTCACCTTGCGCCCGTCCGGCGCATCGCCGCCCCTTGTCGCCGGGTCATAGGTGCAGCGCAGCTCGGTGATCTCGCCCTCGGCATTTTTCACCGCCTCGCGGCAGGTGATGAAATAGGCATAGCGCAGGCGCACCTCGCGCCCCACCGCCAGGCGGAAGAATTTGCGCGGCGGATCCTCCATGAAATCATCCCGCTCGATATAGAGCTCGCGCGAGAATGGCAGCATCCGCTTGCCGGCTTGCGGATCCTCCGGATTGTTGATCGCCTCCAGAGTTTCCTCCTCGCCTTCGGGGTAGTTCTCGATCACCACTTTCAGCGGCTTCAGCACCGCCAGCCGCCGCTCCGCGGTCTTGTTCAGCCTCTCGCGCACGCAATATTCCAGCAGCGCCATCTCAATCAGATTGTCGCTCTTGGTCACCCCGACCCGGCGGGCAAAGTCGCGCAGGGCCGCCGGCGGATAGCCGCGCCGTTTCAGCCCGCTGATGGTCGGCATGCGCGGATCGTCCCAGCCCTTGACATGCTCCTCTTCCACCAATTGGATCAGCCGCCGTTTCGACAGCACGGTGTGCGAGATATTGAGCCGCGAAAACTCATATTGCCGGGGGCGCGCCGGCACCGGCAGATTCTCGATGAACCAGTCATAGAGCGGGCGGTGATCGGCAAACTCCAGCGTGCAGATCGAATGAGTGATATGCTCGATCGCATCGGACTGGCCATGGGCGAAGTCGTAATTGGGATAGATGCACCAGGCATCGCCGGTGCGCGGATGCGGGCTGTGCAGGATGCGGTAGATCACCGGATCGCGCATATTGACATTGCCGGACGCCATGTCGATCTTGGCCCGCAGCACCCGCGAGCCCGCCGCGAACTCGCCGGCTTTCATGCGGCGAAACAGGTCGAGATTTTCGGCAACGGACCGCTCCCGATAAGGGCTGTTCTTGCCCGGCTGCTTCAGCGTGCCGCGCGTCTCGCGGATTTCCTCGGCGCTCTGATCGTCGATATAGGCCTTGCCCTCATTGATCAGATATTCCGCCCATTCATAGAGCTGCTGGAAATAATCCGAGGCATAGAACAGATTGTCGCCCCAGTCATAGCCCAGCCAGCGCACATTCTCCTGAATGCTGTCGATATATTCCATTTCCTCGCGCACCGGATTGGTGTCGTCGAAGCGCAGATTGCACTGGCCGCCGAATTCCTGGGCCAGGCCGAAATTCAGCACAATCGACTTGGCGTGGCCGATATGCAGATAGCCATTGGGTTCCGGCGGAAAACGGGTCAGCAATGACTTGACGCGGCCGCTCGCGAGATCATCCCGCACGATGTCGCGGATAAAGTCCTGCAGCTCTTCGCCCGGGGCAACTGATTTCGTGCTCAAACTCTTGCTCTCCTGATCCAGACAAATCTGTCAAAATGGGTCAAAACGCATTTAAATCATCAATTCTGGGTGGTCATTTTTGTTTCTGGCATGGCGGAAGGGTTCAGGAAATATAACTATTTTCAAAGCCTTCCAACACAGCCAGGGGCAAAATACACCACGCCCAAAGGGTTTGTCGAGCAGTTCCCGAACTGAGCCAAACCCGTTCGAAAAGGCTTAAGGCTTGTCTTGCCCGGCATCGGTAATTTTCGGGAACTCCCCGCGCAAACAGAAACAATGATTTGCATGCATTTGATTCTACTATAGCACCGCTGCCGGATTGCAACAGGAAAGCGGACGAAAATCACGCCGCGGGCCTGAAGAGGCGATTTTCCATTGTTATCAACCGAGTCCGATGATAAGGCCCTTAAGGTGGCCAATACAGCACAGGAAGGAGCCCGAAATCCATGAGCAGAACGGTTTATGTCAATGGCGATTTTCTGCCGGAGCAGGAGGCTTCCATATCCATTTTCGACCGTGGCTTCCTGTTTGCCGACGGGGTCTATGAAGTCACCGCCGTGGTGGACGGCCATATGCTCGATTTCGAGCCCCATATGGACCGGCTGCAGCGCTCATTGGGGGAAATCAGCCTCGAAAGCCCCTATGACCGCGATACGCTTCGGGCCATGCATGAGGAGCTGATCGCTCGCAACCAGCTCGATCAGGGCCTGATTTACATGCATATCACCCGCGGCCCCGCCGACCGGGATTTTCACTATCCCAAACAGCCGGTTCCGACCCTGATCGGTTTCACCCAGGCTTCGAATCTGGTCGACAACCCCAAGGCCGCCAGCGGCATCAAGGTCGCCTCGGTGCCGGACATCCGCTGGGCGCGGCGCGATATCAAATCGATCGCCCTGCTGGCCCAGGCCATGGCCAAGCAGGCCGCCGCCGACAAGGGCGCCTCTGAGGCCTGGATGGTCGAGGACGGTTTCGTCACCGAGGGTTCCTCCTCCACCGCCTATATCGTGAAGGGCGGGCGCATCATCACCCGCCAGCTCAGCCAAAAGGTGCTGGCCGGCATCACCCGCCGCGCCCTGCTGAAACTGGCCGAGCAGGAGAATGTCGAGATCGAGCAGCGCCCCTTCACCCTGGACGAGGCCAAGGGCGCCGACGAGGCCTTTTTGTCCTCGGCGTCCACCCTGGTGTTCCCGGTGATCGAGATCGACGGCGTGCCCATTGGCGACGGCACCCCGGGGCCGGTCGCACGCAAATTGCGCCGCATCTATCTTGAGCTCGCCAGGCGCCGCCCCGACTCAGCCTGACACCAGCAGCATCACCCCCGCCAAAATGACGCTGCCCCAGACGAGCCGCTGCCCCAGATGCCCCTCGCCGAGCAGCAGGCTGCCCATCAGCACCGCGATCAGCACGCTGATCTCCCGGGTCGGCGCCACATAGATCACCGGGGTGAAACTGAGCGCGGTAAGCACCAGGATATAAGCGAGCGCGTTAAAGACCGCGATCACGATCACTTCCATCCTGTGCTCGCGCCAGAAGCCGGCCACCGCCGCCCGCTTGCTGATCGCATAGGGCGCCAGCACCAGGCTGCGCCCCAGAGACGAGGCATAATCCACCAGCAAGGGCGGTATCATCAGGGCCGAAACCGCATAGGCGTCCCACACCGTATAGCTGCCGATAAACAGCCCCACCCCAAGCCCGAACAGCACCGAAGTCCCGGCCCGTTTCACCTGCCCGCCCGGCCCGCGGGTTAAGAACAGCACGCCGATGATCACGATGGCTGCCCCCAGAGCAATCTGCGCCGTCAGGGGCTCTTTCAGAATGATGAAGGCAAACCCGCTCGACAATAGCGGTCCGCTGGCCCGGGCCACCGGATAAATGAGCGACAGATCGCCCTGCCGGTAGCCCCGCTGCAGCAGCAGGAAATAGCCCAGATGCAGCCCGGCGCTGCCGGCCATAAACAGAATTTCCCAGGGCCCGAACACCGGTTTCTGGCTGATCAGGATGTAGAGCGCGAAGGGCAGATAGATCAGCGCCGACACCGCGGAAAACAGCCACACCAGCTCCGGGCCGCCATTCAGCTTCTTGATGAAGAAGTTCCAGATCGCGTGGCAGAAGGCGGCGGCGATAACCAGGGAAAAGCCGAGAACACTCATAAGGACACCTCAAGGACCAGGGGTAGACAGACGCGCGGCATCGCGCCCTCTCCATCCCCTCAAGGCTTTTATCCTCTCAGGTGTCCGCCGCTCCCGGCTCATGACAGCGCTCGGTCCAGGCCCGCATCGGCGGCGGAACCCTAGCTGCACATGGATAGGCACTTTAGTGATATCAGAATATCCATGTCCCGGCAAAGCCTGTCTGAGGCGCTACGCTCAATCGCGCTTCGAAGAGGCATAGCGCGCCGCCATGCGGTAATAGTCTTCAAAGCCGATCCGCGCGCGCATATCGGCAAAATCCAGAACGAGATCGTCGCGCGGCGCCCCCTGTTTCAGCCGCCGCAGGGTCTCCAGCATCGCCTTCATGGCGCTGGAGATCAGGCTGAGCGGATAGGCGGCAATGCCGAACCCGATCTGCTGCAGCTCTTCGGGCGGCAGGTCGGGCGTGGCGCCCCCCTCGAGCATATTCGCCATTTTCACCCCCGGCAGTTCGGCGCAGATGGTGCGCATTTCCGCCTCCGAGGCCGGGGCCTCGACGAACAGGATATCCGCCCCCAATTCATGAAAAGCGGCGGCCCGCTCGATGGCCTCGCCGAGGCCGTGCTCGCGGCGCGCATCGGTGCGCGCCAGAATCAGGATATCCGCGCCGGCGTCGCGCGCATCCACCGCGGCGCGAATGCGGTCGAACGCCTCCTCGCGCCCCACCACTTCCTTGCCCTTTGTGTGGCCGCAGCGTTTGGGCGCCAATTGATCCTCGATCATCACCGCGGCGGCGCCGGCGGCGGCGAAACCGCTCACCGTGCGGCGCACATTCATCGCATTGCCATAGCCGGTGTCGCCGTCGCCCAGCACCGGGATCGACACCGCGCCGGTGATATCGCGCAGCTGGTCCAGCACCTCGCCGTAAGACATCAGGCCAAGATCCGGCGCGCCGATGCGCGCCGCCGAGGCAGCAAAGCCGGACATAAAGGTAAGCGGAAATCCCTCCTGCTCGATCAGGCGCGCCGACAGCGCATCGAAGCAGCACGGCATCACCAGCAAATCACCGCCGCGCAGCAGGGCGCGCAATCGATCGGCCGCACTGGACATGGGTCGCCCCCCTGACGCGGCCGGATCAGCCTGCCCGACTGGCGCGGACACCGCTGGTGATATCCATCGCCTTCAGCAGATATCTGTCCCGGTCATAGACATCGTCATAATAGGCCACGCTGCCATCGCTCGAGGGCCAGGCGGTGAAATAGGACACATAGACCGGCACTTTCTGCTCGAGATAATCCTTGTCGTTGCGGCCACCGGCAAGGCGCGAAGCGATATAGTCCTCGTCCTTGCCCAGCACCGCCGCCGCCATCGCCCGCGGATCATTGAGGCGGATGCAGCCATGGCTGAAGGCGCGCCGGTCACGCTTGAACAGCGATTTGGCCGGCGTGTCATGCATGTAGATGGCATGTTTGTTGGGGAACAGGATTTTCAGCTCGCCCAGCGCATTGCTGCGGCCGGGAAGCTGGCGCACATTGATCGGCACTACCTTATTGGCGACCCCGGCCCAGTCGACCGAGCTCGACGAAACCCGGCGCCCGGTCACCGTGGTGACCTCATAGCCCGCCCGGTCAAAATAGGACGGGTCGTTATAAAGCTTGGGCAGCATTTCATTGACGATGATCGAGCGCGGCACGCCCCAATAGGGGTGATATTCCACGATTTCGATTTCATCATAGAAGAAACTGGTCTGGTTGGATTTCTTGCCGACCACTACCCGCATCGACAGCTCGGAGCGGCCGTCCTTCATATAGGTGGCGGTGAAAGCCGGCTGATTGACGAACACATGGCGGGTGCCGAGTTCGGTCGGCAGCCAGCGCAGCCGTTCCATTGCCAGGCGCACCTTGCGAATCTTGTCGGCATTGCTCAGGGTCGTCAGGGTCCTGATGGTCCTGCGCCCGACAATGCCATCGGCGCCCAGCCCGTTCTCGCGCTGATAATCGCGCACCAGCGCCACCAGATCCGGCGTATAGTCATCACCGCCCTGATAGGCATCGAGGGCCAACTTGTGCTTCTCCAGCAGTTCCGGGCTGCTCCGGTGGCGGATAGCGGCCAACACATTGCCCAGCTCCGGGTTCTTGCGCCCCGGTTTCACCAATGTGCCCGGCTTGATGTCGATCACCACGCCCTCGCCCTCGGCTTTCAGCCGGGCCAGTTCCTTGACCAAGGCCTGGAATTGCGGGCTGGCGGGGTTTTTGGCGGTCAGAAACGCACCCGCATCCTCGGCGGCGGCGATCTGGCTCAGCACATTCTCAAGCGCCACCGGCTTGCGCGGCAGATCGTGATAACCCGACAGGCGGTTGGGATCGACCCGCCCGCGCACCGCATCCATCACATAGGCCAGAACCTTGGCCGACAGCTCCATCTCGAATTTGATCAGCTCCCGGGCGCGCTCTTCCGAAATCTGAACCGGAGCCGCATCGATGCTGCCGGTGATATCCGGAGTGGCGGCGGCCACCGGCGCGGGGGGGCTCGCCTCAGCTTCCGTGGCATCCGGCAGTTCCCCGTCCTTCATCGCGGGCGGCGCTTCGGCCGGTTGAGGCGCCTTGGCGGCATCCATCGTTGCAGGGGTTTCGGCTGGCTCAGGCGCCTTGGCCGCATCCATCGTTGCGGGCGCTTCGGCCGGCTCAGGCGCCTTGGCCGCATCCATCGTTGCGGGGGTCTCGGCCGGCGCGGGGGCCTTGGCCGCATCCATCGTTGCGAGCGCTTCGGCCGGCTGAGGAGCTTTGGCGGCATCCATCGTTGCGGGCGCTTCGGCCGGCGCGGGAGCCTTGGCCGCATCCATCGTGGCAGGCGCTTCGGCCGGCGCGGGGGCCGCCGCATCCATCTTTGCCGGGGTCTCCGCCGGCTCAGGCGCCTTGGCCGGGTCCATCGCAGGCTGCGCTTCGGCCGGCGTGTCGGCGGTTTCGGGAATCTTGACGGCTACGGGCGGCTTGGGGGCGCTCGGCGGCACCGTCACCGCATAATCCTGGCGGTAAAGCCCAAACCGGTCCGCATCGTTCAGCGCCGCGATCGCGCGGCGCGCCCGCTCATTGACCTCGCCATTGCTGACCCAGATAAAGGCCGGATTGGCCTTGTAATGGGCGATCAGCGCCGCGCCGACTTCCGGCAGGGCACGGATATTGAGCTCTTTCAGATGAATGCGCGCCGCATCGAAGGGCGAGAGTTTCGGAAGGTCGGCTCCGGCGGGAAGCTCGGCTTCAACCTCCCCTCCCGGGGTCTTCGCCGCCACATGCAGGCGCTCCAGAACCCTGAACGAGACCGGGCGCTGGCCATCGGCGCGATAGGTGTAATATTTCGGTGCGCTGACCCTGACCCTCGGCGCGGTGCGCATGCGCTCCTCGCGCGCCTTGCGCTCCTTGATTTCCTGGTATCGCGGTGTGTTGAACAGAATGTCCAGCAAACTCTGCGCCTGAACCGGACCCACGGACAGCACAGGATAACCCACGGCACACACCGCCATAACCGTAACGGCCAGCCCGGCCCCGCGGCCATGGCCGGACCGATTATTGATAAGCTTCAACATTCTCACACCTTCTCGACGCGTCCCAATCAAGCCTCGACTCTTGTCTGAACTCCATACAAGAAGAGATTTCTGGTTAATAAACCATCATAACACAACCATTAATGCCAAGGATTATTCATAACAAAGGCATTTTTAAGCCGGGCTGTGACATTTTTGAAATAGGTTGCTCGGGGGCTTGCTATTGGTGGAGGTTTGATGAGCTCATTGGCTTGAACCGATGCCGGTGACCCGCTTTTCAGTCCGTCCCGTTCCCGATCTCCCCAACGGAAAGCCATGCGAAATCCGTTTCAATGGCAAGGCATCGGCATGCGTTAAAATGTCTCAAACACCGGGGCGGAGCCCGGCCGGGCTTTCGGACTCTTTCGAATTCCTATAAACTTTCGCATGGGGAAAATCTCGCAAAACGCAACACTTGAACACAGGGCTATCAAGGCATGAGCATGACAGAAAATGGCACCGATCTGGTTGATGTGGACGGCCAGCAAATCACCGTCGCCGAGCTGATCGAAAAGAACCGGCAACTGGCCGAGGAAATCGAGGAATTGAAAGCCTCGGAGAGCAAGGCGGTCAAACGGCGCAAGCAGGAACTGGCGCTCAAGCCCTATCAGGCCGAACTGATCAAGTTGCAGCAGCATCTGGAAACCCAGCAGCGCAAGATGATCATTATTTTCGAGGGCCGGGACGCTTCGGGCAAGGGCGGCACCATCCGCCGCGCCACCCGCTATATGAATGAAAAGCACTACCGCATCGTCGCTCTCGGCAAGCCCACCGAACGCCAGAAATCGCAATGGTTCTTCCAGAAATATGTGGCCGAATTTCCCCGCGGCGGCGAGATCGTCCTGTTCGACCGCAGCTGGTACAACCGGGCCATGGTCGAGCCGGTGTTCAATTTCTGCACCACTGAGGAATACAACAATTTCATGAAGGGCGTCACCGGCTTCGAAAAGGACCTGGTGCGCCAGGGCACCACCCTGCTCAAGCTCTATTTCAGCGTCACCAAGGATGAACAGGCCCACCGTTTCGAACGGCGCAAGACCGACCCGCTGCGGCAATGGAAACTGAGCGAGGTCGACGTTCAGGCCCAGGACCGCTGGGACGAGTTCACCAATGTCAAATATGAAATGCTGAAACGCACCCACACCTCCACCGCGCCCTGGACCATTGTGCGTTCCAACAACAAGCAGCAGGCCCGGCTCAATGTGCTGAAGGTGATCCTCAATTCGATCAATTACGAGAACCGCGACGCCGATATCGATTTCATCCCCGATCCGGAAGTGGTGATTTCCGGCTCCCGCGAGATCGAACGCATGGAGGCGGACCGGATCAGAACCGGTAAATTCAGCGGCTGACCGCCGCGCCCAGCGCCGCTTTGAGCCGTTGCCAGTCGGCCTCCCGGCCCGGCATGCCGAGCCGCAGCCGGCGCGGCTGATCGGGGAAAATCCGGCTCCACACCCCCTGCCGGGCAAGCGCGAGATGCAGCGCCCCGGCATCCGGCAGCTCAAGCAGGGTAAAGAGGGCGCAGCTTCCGGCAACCGTCAGTCCGGCTTGCTCAACGAGCTGGCGCATCCTGATCGCATCGCCGCCGAGCCGCGCCCGGCTTGCTTCGATCCAGGCCCTATCGCCGAGCGCCGCCGCGCCGATCCGCGCCGCCGGCCCCGATACCGGCCACGGCCCGGCCAGGGCGCGCAGCGCCGCGATCATCTCAGGCGCCGCCAGCGCAAAGCCCAGCCGCAATCCGGACAGGCCGAAAAATTTGCCGAATGAGCGCAGCACCACCAGCCCCGGCATCCCGGCCGCCGCGGCCACGGACAGTTCCGGATGCGGATCGGCAAACGCCTCGTCCACCACCAGCAGCCCGCCGCGCCGGTGCAGCGCCCCGGCCAGTTCATTAAGCTCATCCGGCCGATAGCGCTCCGCGCCCGGGTTGTTGGGATTGACCACCACCATCACATCCGCGCCGGCATCGTCAAGCCCGCGCACCATATGCACCTCATGCCCGGCATGGGTCCAGGCGGCCGGGTGCTCGGCAAAGGTCGGCCCGGCAATATGCACCCGGCGCCCGCCGGCCATAAAAGGCAGCAGATGGATCAGCGCCGCCGAACCTGCGCTGGCCAGCGCCGCCGCCCGCGCACCGGCGCCATAAGCCTTCAGCGCCGCCTGCTCCAGATCGGCGATCAGCTCATGTTCGGGCAGGCGCCGCCACAGCGCCGCATCGATATCCGGCACCGGATAGGCCAGCGGGTTGACCCCCGTCGACAGGTCGAGCCAGGCATTGGGGGCGATCCCGAAGCGGCGCGCCGCCTCGCCCAGATTGCCCCCATGGGAAGGAAAGCTGATATCCATGACCGACACTGATAACCGATTTTGCCGCCTGCCGACAGGCCGGACATGCCCCGGCCCGCGCCGGCGCGGCCATGGGCGCAAAGGCGGATCGGCTTCTGCAACCGCGCCCCGCCGGCCTGGCAAGAGGCAATGCCCGGATGAACATGCGGTTTTTTCACGCCGCACCAGCGGCTTCTGCCCGGCGCGATCGGCCGCTGCGCACCCATAAGCTGAAATATGATCAGAATAATTTTACGCATTCTTATTTAATTCTCCGTACAGTCCCGTTTGAGTTTTACTTTTTCCGGAGGGTCGTCATCGATGGAGGAGCTGCTTAATCTCGCTCGCGAAAGTTCCAGCGACAAACGCCGTGAGCTGATGGGGCGCGTGGCCGATCATTTTGTTGAGGGCGCCGATAAGTACAGCAATCGGGAACTGAACCTGTTTAGCGATGTCATGACCAAGCTGCTGACCGAGGTGGATGCGGACGGTCGGCGCAGCCTTTCGCACAAGGTCGCCCCCATCGCCGATACCCCGCGCGACCTGACCATGGCCCTGGCGCAGGATGAAATCGACATTGCCCAGCCGGTGCTGGAACAATCTCCGGTGCTCAGCAATGAGGACCTGCAGATGCTGGCCCGCCAGAACAGCAAAGAGCATCGCCTGTCCATTTCCCGCCGTGAAAATCTCCACGAGGATGTCACCGACGTGCTGATCGAGCATGGCGAGCTGGAAGTGCTTCAGAACGTGTCCGGCAACAAATCGGCCCGCATTTCCAATTGGGGCTTCGATAAATTATCCGAGCATGCCTCGAGCGACGACAAAATCCTGCAGAATCTGTCGGTGCGCCACGACATGACCCTGAGCGCCGCCCGCAATGTGATGCCCCTGCTCGAACCCAATGCTCAGCAAAAACTGCTTTCAATAATGGAAGAGGGCGGCGAGGAGCTCGACGAGCTGATCGGCAAGGCCGCCCGCCAGACCTCCGAGGAAAAAATCGTCAAGGCCGGCAAGCGGCTCGAGACCAAAGCCCTGATCAATTCGATCCGCGCCGGCACCAACACGCTGGAAAACGCGGTCATCCTGCTTTCGCATGAGGACCGCCCCATGGACTGCGCCGCCGTGCTGGCATCGGTTTCCGGCATGCCGGAGCCGCAAGTGGCCAATGCCCTGCTCAAATTCAACGGCGAAACCATCTCGCTGCTGTGCAAGGCCCTCAATCTGTCCGACTCCGCCTTTGCCCGGCTGGCCGAGATGCGCTGCCACCGCCTGCACCTGCCCACTTCGCAGGGTGAGCACCTGGCCCAGCTTTATACCCAGATCGACCCGGCCATCGCCCAGCGCACCCTGCGCTTCGTCAAGGTCCGCAACAGCATTTCCGCGGCCTGATCCCGCACATTTAGCACCTGTCGGCGCTGACTCATTCCGCCTGTGGCAAAGCCGGTTTGAATCGGTTATGGTGCGCCCGAAATCGGATGGGTGGCCGAGCGGTTGAAGGCACCGGTCTTGAAAACCGGCAGGCGTGCAAGCGTCTCGTGGGTTCGAATCCCACCCCATCCGCCAGACCGCAAAAAGCCCCATGACGCCGGGCGGAACTCAACCCTTGCGAAAGCCCCAGACCGCGAAAACCGGATCCGATTCCGGGGTCTGGCCCGAATGAGGATCGTCCTCGGGCCTTGGATAGCCGTGAATGCGCAGGCTCTCCAGCTTTTCAAACGCCCCGCTTTGCAAGAAGAGATCGAGCACATAGCCGATGCGCTCATAGGCATGCAGCTCGGTCCATAGCTTGATCGCTTTGGGCGGAAACCAGCGATTGCTGAAGGTGACGATCAGCGGCGCGCCCGGTTTCAGCACCCGCGCCAGTTCCGCCATCACCTGGCGCGGCTGCGTCAGATATTCGATCGAGGCGGTGTTCACCGCCGCATCGAAACTGCCCGCATCGAAGGGCAGCACCGGGTCGCGGTTGAGATCGTGGATAACGGCGGCGCCGAGGCGCTGATTCGCCGCCATTTCCGCGCCATTGAGCCCGAGCCCGGTGATTTCGGCCGTGCTGTCCGCCGGCAGATGCGAGTGCAGGCTGCTCATCAGGTCGAGCACCTTGCCGCCGCGCACCAGCCGGCCATAAAGCCCGGCAATGAAGCTGAGCGCCCGGCGGTCCATATGATCGGTCATGCGTGGCTGGGCGTAGAATTCGCTGTCCGCCTCCTCATTGGGGCGGGCATTCCAGTCCCGCGCCTCGAAAAGGCTCGGCCGGCCCTCATATTGCAGCTCCATGCCCGGCCCGGCGGTCAGCGCCCTGATCCAGTCATTGGCGCGCCCGCCCACATCGCCGGCATTTGGCTCCAGATCGATGATTTCCGCGCTCACCTCAAGATCGAGCTGCGCCAGCGGATGGTTGAGATCGACGCTGATCCCGTCCGCGTCGCAGCGGCAGATGCGCATTGGCTGGATATTCTGGCGATAGATGCCGCCGATCCCCGCCTTGTGCAGCAGCCCCTGCGGCAAGAACCGGCCCGGATCGGGCTCCAGCACCGTACCGGGATAAAGCCGCGCGTCGAACTGCGCGGGCCGGATGGTTTTCACCTCCGCCGCCCGCCAGGACGGCACCAGCGTGCCGGGTCCGAATTGCTGACTGACCCTCTCGCCCACCCTCTTGCCCGTCAGCGCCTGATCGAGCGTGCCGGGGAAGATGTCGCGCCACAGATTGACCTTGGCGGCCAGGCGCCGGTCCCGGTGCCGGATGCCGTCATGGCG
>PKTQ01000184.1 GCA_002869085.1 Hyphomicrobiales bacterium
AGGAAACCGGGCACAAACCCGTTCTGATCTTCGGCTCCACCGGCAAGCTCTATGCCCAGATCTATAACGCCGCGCCATTCGATGTCTTCCTTGCGGCTGACAGCAAGCGGCCCCAAAAGGCCGAGGCTGAAGGTCTGGCGCTCCCCGGCACAAGCTATACCTATGCCACGGCCGGCTGGCGCTCATCAGTTCCGACCCGGATCTGATCGGCAATGTTCCGCTTGCAGAGGGCGCGCCCAAGGTGCTTGCCACGGGCCGGTTCACCAAGCTGGCCATCGCCAATCCGAAGACCGCGCCTTATGGACAAGCGGCGGTGGAAGTCATGACGAAGCTTGGCCTTTATGCGCGGCTGGCGCCGAGAATTGTCAAAGGGGACAATCTTTCCCAGGTGCAGCAATTCGTCATCTCCGGCAATGCGCAATTGGGTTTTGTCGCCCTGTCGCAGGTGAAGGGCGACAACAGCGGCTCCAAATGGGTTGTGCCCGGTAAATATTACAGCCCGATAAGACAGGACGCCGTCTTGCTGAAAAGAGGCGCTGACAACCCGGCTGCCAAAGCCTTTTTCGGTTTTCTGAAAAGCGATGCGGCCAAAGCCATCATCGGCAAATATGGCTATGGCCTGGAATAACCCTGCCCGGGTTCAGATAAGGAGCCTGTCTTCATGCAAGAAGCGGTTTTTCTGACTCTGAAACTGGCGGCCATCACCACCCTGCTGCTGCTGATCATCGGCACACCGATCGCCTGGTGGCTGGCGCGCTCCAAAAGCTGGTGGAAGGAAGCGATTGCCGCTGTGGTGGCGCTTCCGCTGGTGCTGCCGCCAACCGTGCTCGGCTTTTACCTTCTGCTGGCTCTTGGCCCCCGCAGCCCCATTGGACAGGCCACCACCGCGCTGTTTGGCAAAACTCTGCCCTTCAGCTTCGAAGGGCTTGTGATTGCCTCGGTGATCTATTCGCTGCCTTTTGTCGTGCAGCCGTTACGCAATGCGTTTGAAGCGATTGGCGACCGGGTTTTGGAAGTGGCCGCCACCTTGCGCGCCTCCCCCGGCAAGACATTTTTCAAGGTCGCCCTGCCTCTGGCCCGGCCAGGATATCTGACCGGGGCGGTTCTTGGCTTTGCACACACAGTGGGAGAATTTGGCGTCGTTCTGATGATCGGCGGAAATATCCCGGGTGAGACAAAAGTACTTTCGGTGGCGATATACGATTATGTGGAGACCCTCGAATGGACGAAGGCCCACATCCTGGCCGGCGGCATGCTGGTGTTTGCCTTCCTGGTGATTTTCACCACCATGGTGCTGGAAAAAAGAATGCGGAACCATCGGCCATGAGCCATATTCAGGCGCGATTCAAGGGACGGCATGGCAACTTCCGGCTGGATGTTGATTTTTCCGCGCCGGCCACCGGAGTGACGGCCTTGTTTGGCCGGTCAGGCTGCGGCAAGACCACGGTGCTGCGCTGCATTGCCGGGCTTGAGCGCATGGATCAGGGCCGCTTCTCCATCAATGGCGAGCTCTGGCAGGAGGATCGCTTTTTCACGCCCACCCACAAGCGGGCGATCGGCTATGTGTTTCAGGAGGCCAGCCTGTTCCCGCATTTGTCAGTCAAAGACAATCTCAACTTTGCCAATAACCCCGCCCCCGACCGGACAAGCGGCATTGCCTTTGACGATGTGACCCGCCTGCTCGGCCTCACCCCCCTGCTGAACCGCTCACCCGGGAAACTGTCGGGGGGCGAGCGCCAGCGGGTTGCGATCGGCCGCGCCCTGTTGTCTGACCCTAAAATTTTGCTGATGGATGAGCCCCTCGCGGCGCTCGACCGGGCCAGCAAACAGGATATTCTGCCCTTTCTGGAGCGTCTGCACGACAAATTGGCGATCCCCATTCTCTATGTCAGCCATGATATTTCCGAGGTCGAACGGCTCGCCGACCAGATCGTGCTCATGGACGAGGGGCGCATCAGGGCCAGCGGCGCGGTGGCGGATACATTGGCCGACCCGGCCCTGCCCTTTGCCCGCATGCCGGATGCTGCGGCGGTGGTGGTCGGCAAGGTTGTGGCCACAGACGCCGCCTATGGTCTGTCGACGCTTTATGTGAACGGTGTCGAACTGGTTGTTCCGGGGCTCATTCGTGATATCGGCTCGCGCCAGCGCCTGCGCATTGCCGCCTCGGATGTTGCGCTGGCCCGTTCCCGCGCCCCGGAAGGCTCCAGCATTCTCAATGGCCCCATCGCCCGCATCACCGCCGTTGAGGACAATGGCCCCTATCAGAAGACGGTATTCCTGAGGCTGGGTCCGGCGGGCGGCGGCGCGCC
>PKTQ01000364.1 GCA_002869085.1 Hyphomicrobiales bacterium
CTCATTGAGCACGGTCTTGACGCCAATCAGCTCGCCCGCCGCCGGGGCCTCGGCCCAGGGAATGCCGGCCAGCCACGCCAGAGGCGCGGCGATCCAGCCGAAAATCGCCTCGACGGTCAGTTTAAAACCACCCTCAAAACTCACCAGCCCCAGCACCATGTTGACCAGGGCAATGAGCGAGACCATCACCACGATCATCGCCGCCACATAGGCGATCAACCGCAGCCCGTCCGAGGTACCCTCGGCGATGGCGTTCATCACCCCGCCCCCTGCCTCCTCCGGTACGGCGGTGACGGCCTCCGCCTCATCCCCCTCGCCCTCAGCGGCCGGTTCCGGGGCGTCGCTCCATTGCACCATCAGCTTGGCGATGATGATGGCGGCCGGAGCGCTCATCACCGAGGCGACCAGCACATGGCCGGCGGCGCCGGGTACCTTTGCCTGCAGCAGCGAGGCATAGAGCGCCAGCACGGTGCCGGCAACGGTGGCCATGCCGGTGGTCATGGTGGCAAACAGAGCGCCGCGGCTCATTGAGGCGATATAGGGGCGCACCAGCAGCGGTGCCTCGACCATGCCGACAAAGATATTGGCGGCGGTGGCGGTGCCGAGCGGGCCGGAGACGCCGAGGCTCTTGTCGAGGCACCAGGCGAAAAACCCGACTACGCGCTGCAATATGCCGAAATGATAGAGCAGCTTGGAAAGCACCGACATCAGCAGAATGAGCGGCAGGGCCTGGGTGGCGAGGATGAAGCCGTTTTGCGGATTGGCGACCTCGAAAGGCGCCGGGCCGCCGGCCAGATAGCCGAACACCATCACCATGCCTTCCTTGGTGGCGGCCTGCAGCGCCGCCACGGCGCGGGCCAGCAGATTGAAAACCAGGGTGAGCTGGGGAATGAGCAGGAACAGCCCGGCGATGAAAAACTGCAGGCCGATCCCGACCAGCACCAGCCGCAGGGCTTTTATGGGCGCCAGGCGCTCGCGCGGCGCGCACATCACCCAGGCCAGCAAAGGAAACAGCGCCAGGCCAAGCCCCGCCTGAAATTGCAGCATGATCATCCCCCCCGTTCGGTTCCGGCCACTATTGTGGCCATGGCAGAGTTTAGAGCATCTTTCGACCGAATTGAATCATTCTGACGGCGCGGGTTTGAAGCGCGGCAGCCTCATCAAAATATGAGCACCCAGAGCAGCGGTAGCAAAATGGCGGTGGCGAGCGCGTTCAGCCCCATGGCCAGGCCGGAAAATGCGCCGGCAAGCTCGCTCTCCTGCAGGGCGCGGGCGGTGCCAATGCCGTGGCTGGCGGTGCCGATGGCAAGACCCCTTGCCGCCCCGCCCCGCACCCGCAGCAGGTTGAGAATGAACGGGCCGATCATCGCCCCCAATATGCCGGTCAGGATCACCAGCACCGCGGTGAGCGAGGGCAGGCCGCCCAATTGCTCGGAAATCCCCATCGCCACCGGGGCGGTCACCGATTTGGGGGCCAGCGAAACCAGGGTCTCGCGGGCACCACCGAGCGCCACGCCGACGGCGACCGCCGACAGGATGGCGGTCAGGGAGCCGACCAGCAGGCTGGCCAGGATGGCCGGGCCGGAGCGGCGCACTTTGTCGAACTGGCGGTAGAGCGGCACCGCCAGCGCCACCGTGGCCGGCCCGAGCAGGAAATGCACGAATTGGGCGCCTTCGAAATAATCCTGATAGGAAGTGCCGGTGAGCAGCAGCACCGCCACCACCATCACCACCGCCAGCATCACCGGGTTGAGCAGCGGGTTCATGGCAAAACGCCGATAGAGGCTGTCGCCGAGCTGGAAGGCCACCAAAGTGAGGGTCAGGTGCAGCAGCGGCGAGGCGCTGAGATAGACCCAGATATCGCGCAGCTCACCCATCGGCGCGCCCTTCCCCATTGCCGGCCTCGGCGCGGCGCCCCAGCCAGTCCATCATCAGCGCGGTGACGGCGATGGTCAGCACGGTGCTGACCACCAGCGCCGCCCCGACCGCCAGCCAGTCGTCGCCGATCAGGCGGAAATGCAGCATCACCCCGACCCCGGCCGGCACAAATAGCAGCGACAGATGCCGCAACAGGCCATCGGCGGCAACCGCAAGCTCTTCGGGGATGCCGCCGCGCCACAGCAGGAAGGCAAACAGCAGCGCCATGCCGATCACCGGGCCGGGCACCGACAGATGCAGCGCCTTGGCCAGCAATTCACCGGCCAGCTGGCAGACAAGGATGAAGGTGAGATGTTTGAGCATAAATATTCAGTCCCCTTGCTGAATGAGCGCCGCCACCTTGCGCATCAGCCCGGGC